>JAGWYC010000076.1 GCA_018969565.1 Bacteroidota bacterium
ATGCCTTCAACTTTTGGTATCTGGTATTGCCGGAAACAGTAAACCCTGTTGATTTAAGTGACCGGGCCATCTGGCTTTCTGGCATCAGCTACCACGCATGGGGAATGCTCCTGTTGTTCGGCAGCTTATTCCTATTTGCCACCTTGCTGTTTGGGAAGAGACTCCTGCAGGCATGCAGGAACCGACAATTCCCAAGTTTCAGTCTGGATGATTACCTGCTTTCGGGCACTATGCTTGCCCTGTGTTTTTTCTTTTTCCCTACTCAGATGCATGAGCGCTACAGCCACCCTGCATGGTTGTTTATGGGATTATGGTGCATACGAAACGTCCAATTAATGCCCTTCATACTGTTCAGTGTGGCCTATTACCTGAACATGGAAATGGTGCTGCGCAGTCTGGAATTAAATAACTACGAAGTTTTTTATTTTAAACCCATCTTCATCGCCTTTCTGTACGCAATCCTGCTGGCATATCTGCTTTATGCGGCTGTGCTTCAGGGACGACGTTCCGCTTTGTAAAACGACTACAATCGTTTACAAACGTTTACACACTTTTAAGCTTCAGGATACTACTTTCTTTTGCTCCTGAAAATGCAGCACGCCTTGTTTTATCAGATTGCCTTGGGTCTTGTACCGGGCGTTGGCGATGTGTTGATGAAAACCCTTGTGGCTCATTGTGGCAGCGCGGAGGAGGTGTTTCGCGAGAAACGACAAATGCTGGCTTCGATACCCGGGGTGAACATGAATACGGCCACGGCCATTAAGAGCTTCAGGGACTGGGAGCGTGCCGAATTTGAATGCGCCTGGGTGCAGCAGAACGGCATCCGGGCGCTTTTTTTCACAGAATCGGAATATCCCTTCCGGCTAAAACACTGCAACGACAGCCCAGGTCTGCTGTTTGTAAAAGGCAATATGGATCTGAACGCCCGCCGTATGATAGGCGTGGTGGGAACCAGGCGCGCAAGCAGACAGGGCAAAGCACGCACCACGTTATTTACGACAGAACTGGCTGGATATGGGTGCAGCATCATCAGTGGCCTTGCCTACGGTATTGACGCGCAGGCACATCAGGCAGCCGTGGACGCCGGTATTCCCACGGGAGCCGTTGTGGCGCACGGACTGGATGTTTTATATCCGCCAAGCCACCACCAACTTGCGCGGAATATGCTGGACGGAGGAGGCGCCATCATCAGCGACCAGTTGCAGGGAATGAAGTTGAGTCCGGAACATTTCCCCAGAAGAAATCGCATCATCGCAGGGCTTTGCGATGCGCTGTTGCTGGTAGAAAGTATGGCAGACGGCGGGGCCATGATTACCGCTGATATCGCCGCATCATATAACCGCGATGTTTTTGCCGTTCCCGGAAGACCCGATGACCATGCCAGCGCAGGTTGTAACCTCCTGATACAGCAAAATAAAGCGGCGCTTGTATGCTCCGCAGATGACATCGCTGAGCTGATGGGCTGGAACAGACAAGTAAGCACTGCCGGAAGACAGATACCCCTGTTCAGAGACCTGAGCGAAGAACAGCAGACCATCATCGGCGTTTTGCAACAAGGTGCAAAGACCGTGGACGAGTTGTTTGATGAAACCGGCTTTTCAGGCAGTAAACTTGCACACCTCCTGCTGAATATGGAACTTGACGGCCTGATTACCCAGCTTCCCGGCATGAGTTATCAGTTAAGAACATGAACAAATTTCGTTTCATTCCCCTGGCTATTGCCTGCCTGTTGTCTTTGCATACAGCCGCACAGAAATCAACTGCAAGGAACCTGCTCGCCCCGAATCATGTGGCACCGCCGCATTGGTATTGCGGATATAGCCTTGAACCGCTGGAAATCATCATCCATGCACCCCAGGCCGCATCCTGGATAATGAGCATGGAGCCTTATGCAGATGTTGCCTTCAACGGAACTAGCCGTGGGGCATCAACGGATATCCTGTACATAAATCTGAGCATCAATCGCGATGCACGCCCGGGAACACTAAACTTCCGTGTCAAGGTGCCTGCGAAAAACGGCACGCAGGAGCGCAACTGGTCCTACGCACTCAGGGCCCGCAACAAACAATGGCAGTTGCAGCAGGGACTGAACAGTTCGGATATTATGTACCTGATCATGCCCGACCGCTTTGCCAACGGAAATCCCTCAAACGACAAACACCCGGAGGCCATCGCCGATATTTATTCCCGCGACACGCTGAAAGGACGGCATGGCGGCGACCTGAAAGGCATCTACGAACACCTCGATTACTTGCGCGATTTGGGCATCACCGCGCTCTGGCTCAACCCCGTGCAGTGGAATGATCAGCCTCGCGAAAGCTATCACGGCTATGCCATCACCGACCATTACCGCATTGATCCGCGCTTTGGCAACAACGATGAATACCTGCGTCTGGTGGAAGCAATGCGCAGCAGACACATGAAAATGGTGATGGACATCATTCCCAACCACAGCGGCAGCAGACACTGGATGTACCTGAATCGAGACACCGGATGGTTCAATGCCTGGCCACAATTTACACGCACCAACTACCGGGCCTCTACCATGCTCGACCCCTACGCATCCGCTTATGAACGTAAGTTGAACAGCGACGGCTGGTTTGACCACCACATGCCCGACCTGAATCAGCGAAACATCCATATTGAACGTTACCTCACCCAATTATATCTGTGGTGGGCAGAATACTGCGGCCTGCAAGGATATCGCATCGACACCTATGCCTACCCGGATCAGGAGTTCATGACCCGATTATGCCAGACGCTGCTCACTGAATACCCGCAATTGGGCATTTTCGGCGAAACCTGGGTGAATGGTATGGGTACGCAAGCCTGGTTTGTTCAAAACAATATCCGTCAGACCCTGAACAGTGGACTTCCGGGTGTTACCGATTTTCAGCTTCTATGGGCTATGCAACACGCGCTCACCAGTCCTTTTGGCTGGAACGATGGCCTGAACCGTGTTTATGCCACCCTGGCCGAAGATTACCTTTATGTGGACCCTTACAAGCATTGTATCTTCCTGGATAACCATGACCTGACACGTATTTATACCCATTTAAACGGGGACCTGAACAAATGGAAACTGGGTATGACCATGCTGCTTACCCTACGTGGAATTCCCTGTATTTACTACGGTACAGAAATTCTGCTGTCAGGAAGCACCAGTCCCACCGATGCCCTTGTGCGCGGCGATTTCCCCGGCGGATTTCCCGGAGACAGCATCAATAAATTCAAGGAGGAAGGCAGAAGCAAAACAGAGCAGGAAGCCTTCCGTTTCCTGCGCAGCCTGGCAGAGCTTCGGAATGCTGAATCGGCATTTCAGGATGGCAAATTGATGCAGTTCACCGGTGAAGACGGCACCTGGGTGTATTTCCGGTACAATGCAAAAAAGTCTTTTATGGTAGCACTGAATCAGGAAAACAAGCCCCGTAAAATAGCTACGGCACGATTCAATGAACGACTGGAAGGCTTTCAAACCCTGCATCATCGCCTGAACGGGCAACGCATGCGCATCCCGGAGTTTCTGGAATTACCACCACTATCGGCATCTGTTTTTGAACTGGAACCATAGCCTTTCTGATGAAACCAAATGTTAAGAAGATTCCTCAGGAGCTAAGAGCCGGACTTTTCCTGATTGCTGACCCCTTTCTGGCAGACCCCGTTTTCAGGCGCAGCATTATTTACCTTGTGACGCACGATGAACACGGCAGCGTTGGCTTTATCCTGAACCAACCAAGCCAGTTACGTGCCGGCCATGTAATTGATGGATTTCCCGAGGATAAAACTTTATTAATGGGCGGGCCTGTGGGTTTGGACCAGGTGTTCTTCATTCACAACTGTCCCAGAGTGAGCGGGGCCATCCATATCATTGAAGATCTTTACTGGGCCGGAGATCCGGATGATCTGCGCAGAGCAATAGACTATGGGCTGCTGAGCCTGGATGAAATCCTGTTTTTTAACGGCTATAGCGGATGGGGCCCCGGCCAGCTTCATGCTGAGCTTGAGGAAAAAAGCTGGGTGTTGGCGGAACTGGGAAGTCAATGCCTTTTCGAAGACCCCAACGATCTATGGAAGAAAAGCCTGCTCATGCTTGGCGGTCATTTTGCCTGGTTGATTACAGCACCCGAACACCCGCAGTTAAATTGATTACCGATGGAATTCAATGAATTGCGAAGCAGATTTATAAAAACAGTGTCCGAAGCCTATGGCATTGGTGAAGCTACAGCCATGTTCCGGGAAACTTTCCTGCATGTCACCGGTAAAGACCCTGTTCATCCTTTGAACCATGAACCCCTTCTTGACCCCTTAGTTACTGATGTGCTGCACATAGCCACTGAACTGGCCAAGGGGAAGCCCCTTCAATACGTGTTGGGATTTACTCATTTCTATGGAATGACATTCCGGGTAAATCCTGATGTACTTATTCCCCGACCAGAAACAGAAGAACTGGTAGCGTGGATAGCGCATGACTTTGCAGCAGCGCCACCGGCGCATATTCTCGACATTGGAACCGGAAGCGGTTGCATTGCCATCAGTTTAGCAAAGGTCTTCCCTGATGCGCACATAACAGCCTTAGATAAATCAGAAGAGGCGCTTACGGTTGCGCGCCAAAACGCCAATGAAATTCTGGGTAATGACCATAAAATTAAATGGATGGTTTTAGACTATCTGAGCCAATTTCCCGATAAGTATTTCGATTTAATTGTATCCAATCCTCCTTATATACTACTTAAAGATAAGAACCTCGTTGATTCCCATGTATTGGCCCACGAGCCTTCTATGGCGCTGTTTGCACCGGGAGATGACGGGCTTATTTTCTATAGAAGAATGGCCACACAATTACAGATGCAGGGGAATGGAAGTGCGTATGCGGAACTGCACGCGGGCACTGCGGAGCAAGTTCGGCGAATGTTCAAGGAACAGGTTACCGGTGCGGAAGTGGCCCTAAAACCCGACATGAGCGGCACGCTGCGCATGATTCGTTGCATAAAAAAAGGGAACTGAAACAGCCCCCTCCTTTTGCTTTTTCTATGTATAGTGGTTTAATCCTTTGATGGAAAAGAGATAACACCATCGTTGTCTTTTACAAGTTCCCCGGTCTTGTAGATCTGAGACAACGTAGTGAACATACTTTGCCTGAAACTGGTGCGATTGCGCTCGCCGGAACGTTTAAACAGTTCGGCAATCAAATCGCCTGATTTAACAGGAGCGCCAATTTCATGCATGTAATTGATGATGGATTGCTTCTTAGTAACCCCACCGCGCTTGAAGCCTTTCTTGGGTCCGCGTTTCTTAGGTTTGCGGGCACCACCGGTAATGCTGGCACCGTCAATGGAAAAAGACCTTGCGCTGAGTTTACCAAACGCCGCTTTCGCTTTACGGATAGCACTCAGTACATGCTTTACTTCCTTCTCCTGACGCACCAGATTTTCCAGATTTGATGCACGGATGTCATCAAAAGAAAATCCGATTGACAGCGATTCAATAGGCGCTTTTGCATTGGCAACGGCCTTTTTAACCGCGGACTTTTTGATGACGCGATTCTTGGAGCCAACCGGACGGCCCTTGCGACGTGGCAGGGCTGCAGGATCTGCTCCTGCTGATGCGGCTACAACCTTTTTGGCTGTGCTTTTTACCGCTTTGCGTGAATTTTGTTTAGTAGCCATTTCTATTTGTGATGTACTGCAAATTTAAACACATTAAATTTAAATCAAACTATCATTTCCTGATTTAAAAAGCCTCATCGGTAAATCCGGGCTTATTTGAATAAGTTTGTGCTACCGTAATATGGCCTCGCCGGAACAGATTAACAGCCCTGCCGACCTGAAGCTGCTCGGGCCTGATGAGCTGCCGGCCTTATGCAGTTATTTGCGCAATTACCTGATAGACACCATACTGAATAACGGAGGTCATTTTGCCGGAAACCTGGGTGTCGTTGAACTGAGTGTAGCCCTGCACTATGTATTGAACTCTCCGGAGGAACCTATCATCTGGGATGTAGGTCATCAGGCATACGTGCATAAAATGCTTACCGGCAGGAAGGATATGCTGCACAGCATACGCAAATCAGGTGGTATCAGTGGATTTCCAAAACGCGGTGAAAACCCTCATGATGTATTCGGAACCGGACACTCATCTACGGCCATCTCGGCCGCTCTGGGCTTTGCTTTGGCGAATAAATCTACTTCGGGAAATCGAATTTATACCGCTGTAGTTGGCGATGGGGCGCTTACAGGCGGCATGGCCTTTGAAGCCATGAACCACGCAGCTATGTGCGATGCGCGCCTGCTGATTGTAGTAAATGACAACAGCATAGGCATTGACCCTAATACCGGCGCTATGAACCAGATGCTGCGTAAGATGAAACCCGGAACTTCTAACTGGTTTACCGAAATGGGTTTCCATTACAGTGGCCCCGTTGACGGTCATGATGTAATAGAACTGGTTCAAACGCTTTCCGGCCTGCGTGAGGCCCCTTTCCCGCATGTATTACATGTAAAAACAATTAAAGGGAAGGGTTATGAAGCGGCTGAAAAAGAGCAAACTCGCTGGCACAGCACCACCGCTTTTGTGAAACTGGAACCCGCCGGCGAACCCAAGTCTAAAGCGGCGCCGCGCTTTCAGGATGTGTTCGCAGAAACACTCTGTGAACTCGCTGCCCTGGATGAACGTGTATGCGGCGTGACCCCGGCCATGCCCTCAGGAAGCGGTATGCGTCTTGCCATGGACCAATTTCCGGATCGCTTCTGGGATGTTGGCATCGCCGAACAGCATGCTGTCGGCTTTTCAGCGGCCCTCGCATTGGCCGGGAAAATCCCCTTCTGCAGTGTGTATTCCACCTTCCTGCAAAGAGCCTACGATCAGGTAATTCATGATGTGGCCCTGCAAGAGGCTCCGGTGGTTTTTTGCGTGGACCGGGCCGGCCTCGTCGGGGAAGATGGCCCCACCCACCACGGCAGCTTCGATCTGGCGTTCCTGCAACCCATTCCGGGTGTGGTTATTGCTGCTCCGAAAGACGAAGAAGAACTACGTGCGCTGATGTATTCCGCCATGCTTGACCGCTCACAACCCTGGTTTATTCGCTATCCCAAGGGCGCCGCAACCGGCATGGCGTGGAAAACGTCTTTTCGTCAAATCCCATTTGGCACGGGCACCTTGCTGCACAGCGGAGCACGCATTGCATTGCTTACGCTGGGAACCACTACGGCCAATGCCGCAGCAGCTTCTGCCGCCTCCGGCCTCAATCCCACACTGGCACACATGCGCTTTCTGAAACCGCTGGATGAAAACCTGTTGCTCGCCATCATGAACACCCATGAGGTGCTGATTACTGTTGAAGATGGCTGCGTTACCGGTGGACTCGGCAGCGCCGTTACAGCCCTCGCCGCGAAACATCGGTACAAGGGGCCGATTCACTGCCTGGGAATTCCCGACGAATTTCCTGCTCACGGAAGCAATGCCGATTTGCAAAGAGCAGCCGGCTACGATACGGAAGGCATCCTGAAGGTACTGAACCTTTATCGCTGATTCAGATTTGTGAGCCAGTTGCGCAGCATTTCCCGGCCATATTCCGTCAAAATGGCTTCCGGATGAAACTGCACTCCTTCCAAGGGTAAATGCCTGTGCCTGATGCCCATGATGGTGCCTTCAGGAGTGCGCGCACTCACCAGAACTTCCGGACCTGTTTCCTCCAACAACAAACTGTGGTAACGACATACCCTGATTTGATTGGGCAGCCCCCGATAAATACCCTGCCCGTCATGGTTAATCAAGGCTGTTTTTCCGTGTACAGGAACAGCAGCCTGCTCCAGACGAGCGCCAAAGTGAATTCCCAGAGCCTGATGTCCAAGGCAGACCCCCAGCATGGGCAGTTGTTGATGTCGTGCCGCGATAAAGTCCATCAGCAATCCCGCCTGCGCTGGGTCTTTAGGACCGGGCGAAAGCAACGCGGCATCGCAGGGATATTCCAGAATACGTGGATCATCGTTTTGCATTACCCGGCAGTCCGCCCCTGATTCCAACAGATAATGAACCAGATTCCAGGTAAAGGAATCATAATTGTCCAGCAGCAGGATTTGTTTCATGTGACGCTGCCTTTTCCCGGCTGAAACTGTTTCAGATAAAAAGGTTCAAAGTAGGCCACATCTTCAAAATGCCCACCATTAAACGCTTCGAGCGCTAGTGTACCCATGCTTTCAGCCATAGGCAACAGATGTTCCAGAAACAACGCCTGTTCCGACCATGCGCAATGACTACGCCATTTGGCTGCTCCGGAACCGGCAAATACCACTTTGTTTCCCGTTGAATAATTGCGGAAATCGTCCGGCTCCAGGATTTTAGGCGCTACCGGCAGTACACAATTTAATGCAGTCGCTTCATACACCGCTGTATAGACTTCCATGCGCCGCGCATCGGTCATGGGAATGAACATGGCAGCTTCCCATAATCCGGTTTCCTGCCGCATGCTCCAAGCCAGTGCCTTC
>JAGWYC010000077.1 GCA_018969565.1 Bacteroidota bacterium
ACATCTGATGAAGCCTTTTCCCTCACGCGGAATGTCCGTGATTCGGAGCAGAAATGCAGATGGGGCATTAAACCGCGTGTAATGGTCGCTGTATGCGGGTGCGTAGCGGCTGAGGGCGGTCAGAACTCCGCCGAACAGCAGGAGCAGATGAATAAATGCCGTTGGAACTCTTGCTCCTCCGTTTAAACGGCGCAAGCTTATCAAACAGACGACGATGATAAGTACACAGCATAATAAAGACAAGCAAGCAGGTGGTGAGCTTACTCCGTTTCGCAACTGCAGTCCTGCATAGATACCAATGGAAAATGGCAGCAGCAGGCGCAGGAAGGGCGCTGTATGTTTCAGCGTCAACTCATGCGCAAATCTTAACGATAACCTGTTTCAACTGGTCGGCACTGTCGGCGTTCTTCTCCCAGCTCATCCGGATAAAATGCTCGCGGTAAACATTGAGCGCCGCATCATCATGAGGTGCCTGATTAACCTGCCGACAGAAATGTTGCCATTCGTCTTCTTTTCCTGCAAACAAGCGATTGATGAACTCGATGCGCTTGACCAGGGGAAGTGATTTATGCAAATCACGGGCATTGTTCTGTGGCCTTGGTGGCGTATGCACCGGCGGCACTTCTACTTTCGGCGCGGGTGGCGCAGGCGGAAGTACTGGCTCTGCAGGGTGTTCCGGCAATTTTTCTGTTACCGGCGGAGCCTGGATTTCGGGCGTCTGCATGACTGGCGCAGGCGGAAGTACTGGCTCTGTTGGGTGTTCCGGCAATTTTTCTGTTACCGGCGGAGCCTGGATTTCAGGAGTTTGCACGGGTGGCGCAGGCGGAAGTATTGGCTCTGCGGGGTGCTCCGGCAATTTCTCTGTTACCGGCGGAGCCTGGACTTCAGGAGTTTGTACGGGTGGCGCAGGCGGAAGTGTCGGCTCTGCGGGATGTTCCGGCTGTATTAAAATGGTCGGAGCGGTCAGTTCTTCTTCCAACTCGGCTTCCATTTCAGGAATAGGGTTGCTCCAATCAGTATGGTTGGGCTGAAGATTGGGGATATGCAGGGTTTGCGTTTCAGCAGAAACCGGCTCAGCAGGAGGCAAACCCTGTTCCTTCGCTTCTTCGAGCAAGTCGGCCAGCAGGTAAAGTTCAGAAGCTAGCCGCTTCAGTTGCTCTTTGTTGTTTAAAAAAGGTGGAGATATTGTTCCCAATTCCCCGAGCAATTGTTCAATTTTCGCTGACTCGTTTACCTGGTTCTTCATAAAGGGTGGAACAGTACAAAGAAACAAACAAAGAACACACAATAGAAAGACATGAGTGATTTTACCATTATCTACGGATGCATGTTTGCCGGCAAGAGCACCCGCCTGATCGAAGCGTATCAGGATTATCAGTACGACCCTACTCAGAAAGTGGTGGTGAAGCCGCTGTTGGATAATCGGTATAATGCCCGAGGTGTGAGTACACATTCCGGCATGTCTATCCCCGCTCAAAGGGTGATGAAGCCTGAAGAAATTTCAGGTCTTACCACGGATCTTACCAAAGCTGTGTTTATTGATGAGATTCAGTTTTTTGGCATCGAAATTCTTTCCACCGTTAATTATCTGCTCACACTGGGCATTGATGTGTATGGTGCCGGGCTGGACCGGGATTATCTGGCCAGAGATTTTGGTCAGATGCCTGCCCTGAAAGCGCTGGCAAGGAATAAAATTCAGGTTTTTGCCCGCTGCTTTGTGTGTGGTGGTAAGGCGGATCATACCTACCGCGTAGCCGATTCAGATGACCTTATCCTGGTAGGGCACAGTAATGTGTATGAAGCGCGTTGTCAATCTTGCTGGTCTAAAGGACAGAAGGCTAAGCAACAGTCCTGAGCTATTTTGCTGAGGCTCAGGTGGATTTTATACCAACAGCCAAAGCAGCAGGCTCCAGTCGGAAGCAAAACGGAACAAACTGTAGCGCCGAAAGGTTCCCTCTGTTTCCTTGATTATCCAGTACAAACCGATTTGGGCTACATAAGACCAGAGCATGGAGGATGATAGATTCCATGCGGCGTAGTTCGCGGGCCACAAAAATGCTACAGCCTTCAGCAAAGCCGGCGGTAACAAAAGCAGAAGCGCATAAATGGCACGCATGTGATCCAGGGAATGGCCCGGGAATAAAGATGTATGCAGCAATCCCTGCATATCGTATTGGGCATCTTTTTGATAATCATACCATGAAGCCGTGAGCAGGTTCGCCAGACAGGAGCCGGCGAATAACACGGTGCAGGCCATCGCACCCGGCTCATCGGAAGCCTGAACATATACCAGCGTTATGCCGAAAATGGCTGCTGCCAGGATTTCCCTGAATGGCCGGAGCCATTTCAGGCGTAGCCAGACCGTGCCCGTCAGGTAAATTCCGGTGAGCAGCAAGGGTATTTTGCACTGAAGCACTAAGGGCAGTATTCCGTAGCGATTCAGATAAGGAATTGCCTTCCAGATGAAGAACAAGGAGGCGCCAAGAAGGAACAGTGCAGCGTATGGGTCGGTACGTTGTTTCAGTTTTCTGCTGTCCAGAAGCAGGTCCAGGCCATAGACAAAAGTCAATGCTGCCGCGCAAAGCATCCACCAGCCATTGGATGCCGGGCTGAATGATTGCAGATTGAGATGCCGGGCGGCCATCAAAACACAAAAGATGCCGTTGGTGGCGCTCAGCAGTTTCAGGAGGGTGGGTTCCCGATTCAATCTTTTACCGCGGTAATGGATCCCAGTTCGGGAATACTGCGCCTCAGTGTTTCTTCAATCCCTGCCTTCATGGTCATATCGCTCATGGCGCAGGTGCCACAGGCTCCGCTCAGCCGCAGGATTACCGATAAATCAGGGCCGAGTTCCAATAGTTCCACATCGCCACCATCCGCATGAAGATATGGTCTGATGGTGTCCAGAGCCTCATTGATTCGCTTTGTGATGTCGCTGCTTTGTGGATTCATGCGCTTACTGCAAAACTATGATTTTTTTGAGCTGTTCAGGATGCTGACATAACGGGCTACCGTACCGGCAAGTTCCAGATAGCAGGCAAAGGCCGGATGTGTGGTGTCGAGCTGCAGGAATCGGCCTTCTTGTTCAAACAAAGGAATTTGCACCAGCAGTGGCACTTCGCCTTCTTCGGCAAGTTTCTTTCCTCCATCCTTTCCAAACAGATAATAGCGTTGGTCCGGAGCCTCATCGGGCGTAAACCACGACATATTTTCAACCACACCCAGCACAGCTTTTTCAATGCCGGGAACACGGAACATATTCATAGCCCTGCGTGCATCGGCTAAGGCCAGTTCATGCGGGGTGGTGACCATAATTACGCAGGTAAGCGGAACTTGTTGAACCAGGGTTAGTTGGGCATCTCCGGTTCCCGGAGGAAGATCCACAATCAGATAATCCAGTTCCCCCCATTCCGTATCCTGAACCATTTGTCGGATGGCGGAGGAAATCATGGGCCCGCGCCAAACGATCGCCTGCTTTGGGTCAGCCAGAAAGCCGATGCTCATGAGCCTGATTCCATGGCGTTCATGGGGTATCATCAGGTTGCGGCCATCGCGTTCGCGCATTTCAGGAGGCTCCTGGATTTGAAATAGGGTAGGTACGGAAGGACCATAAATATCTGCATCCAGCAATCCCGTTTTGGCCCCACTTTGGGTCAAGGCCAGGGCCAGGTTGGCCGCCACACTCGATTTTCCTACCCCACCTTTCCCCGACGCAATAGCAATGATGTTTTTTACTTCGGGAAGTATGCTCCCTGCCGGACGGTAGTTTCTGGTTTCGCTGCTCATGCGGATGTTTACTGAGGCCGAATCAGATACCAGCAATCTGATGGCATTGCGACAGGCCTGTTCAATCATGTCCTTCATCGGGCATGCCGGAGTAGTCAGCATTACCGTGAAGGATATTTCATGGTCGCGGATATTCAGGTCGCGAATCATACCCAAACTCACCAGGTCCTTTTTTAAATCAGGATCATCTACCTGGCTCAGCGCGTGCAGCACTTGTGCTTCAGTAATCATGAGCTGTGCTTTTTGAATAATTTACCTATGCGCTGAAAAAACCGTTTTTCGAATTCCCAGAAAAATCGAAACTGCCCGAACAGGAAACCGTACATCAGCAGCATGAGGTTATACACCGGCAGGATGAGCCAGTAATAGCTGTAGGTGAACCATGGACTGTGTGCCCATTCGAAATTGGCTTTGATGATTTGTCTCAGCCATACAACGCTGCTTCCGGTAAGGGCGAAAACCAACAGGATAATCCAAACCTGCTTTACCGACCCCGCGTTCCAGCGTTTTCTTAGTTTTTCCGTGAATGACAATGTGTTGTTGTGTTTTAATATCAGCGCAGCAAGTAAATCTTACCCACCTGTTGTTTGAATGAAGCATCGCCGGCGCTTTGGTATAAATCGATGGATTTGCCCTCCCTGCGCACCGAAACATGATAGAAATATACGCCGTTGGCCAGGCGGTCGCCGAACTGGTCGGTGCCATCCCAACTCCATCGGCTGATGTTGTTGCCTATGTTCATCGGGCCGAGTTCATCCCGGTTTACCTGCCTTACCACTCTTCCGTCTGCGGTCATAATCTTGATGTTCACCTCATCCGGCACTTCATTGCCTGTCAGGGTAAATACAAAACGCATGTTGGTGCTGAAGGGATTGGGGTAGGGGTAGAAATTCGTTACCATGTTCTTATTCACGATATTGAATTCCACCTCATAGTCATCCTGCCCCGCGCGGTTTCCGCTCATATCGCTCGACTGCACCCTGAGCGTGTAACGCCCGTCGGCCAGATTGCGGGGCTGAAAGTCAACCGTGGCTTTGTTGACTGAATTTTGGGCCGGCCTGAACACTGCTTCGATTCCGTCTATAGGTACCGCCGTAAAATTGCCCGCGCCCGGCTTTTTCAGAAAGAGTTGAAAACGCGTTGAATCTGTTTGCAGCAGGAACTTGTTTTCATCTTTGCTGCTGATCCGTATCAGAGGATTGGCCCGAACAATTTCTCCATTGTAAATCCGTCTGCCGTCAAAGGTTACATCCAGCAGCGGATTCTGTTTGTCTGTGATTACCTCGAAACTGAATGTATTGCTGTTGTTGGACAGACTAAGTTCGGGCTGTCTGTAAGCGGGATTGAACTGCACGATGGCCTGATAGGCTCCTGTGAGGTTGCGGGTATCTTTACTAAAGCGATACAGGTAGGTTTCTCCGGGTTTAGCGGGGGGTAGCAATGCGGTATCCAGCATTACGGTGCTGCGGTCTTCTTTCTTATACAGATAGGCCGTAGCCATGATGCTGTCAGTGAAGGGCAGTGCAGAAATGTTTGTAAACGGGATAGACAATCGGAAACTGTCTCCGCTGAACAAGGAATCGCGGTGATATTCGTAACCCAGTCTGCTCACGGGGAACATGGTTCCTTCGGGAACTTCGCCATACAGTACCCTCCAATTAGGCAATTGGATGCTGCTGTAATCTTCGGGGTCGCTGAAGCCGGCGTTCAGCCTGATGTAGCGATATTGTTTTGCATCAATGCCACTCAGGTCACTGAAGTTTCCGGTAACCGAGGGAATTATTACCTGCTCACGGCCGTCGGGCGCGATACCACTTACGCTGATCGTGGCTGTTTCACGGGCGTTGCTTCTGCCGGAGCGCCACAGATGTAATTCGCCCCAAGCGGAAGCCGGCCCAATAAGCTCAGAGCGCATGCTGCCGGAGGAAGCTGATCCATAAAGTTCTGCTTCAATGGAAGCATATCCGGAGCCGGAAACCCCATTGTATATGGCCACATCTTCAAAGGCTTTTCCCGGGTTCCAGCCCTTTTTCCCGACGCCCACATAGCAGGCCGTAGCTACGCGGTAAGTCGCATCGTCCATCAGGGAGCAGCCGAGTTTGTTGAGCGCCTGCATAACCTGAGGGGTCCACTGATTGGCATCACACCAGTTGGAGGTGAATATGGCCACATAAAAGCTGTCGGGAACCAGATTTACAAAGTTTGCGAAGCCATCCCGCTCAGCGGCAACATTCATTCTGAAGGAGTAAAACACCTGTTCGTTGGCCGGGTAGCCAAAGATTTTCCAGCGCAAACCTCCTGAGCATTGGGGTTTTATTTTAGAAGTATCCAGCGGCGTCAACTCATTTTTGTAGGGGTCAAATACCATGCATACCAGGCCGTTGAAACAATTGCCGGCATTCATGTCTTTACCTCCGAATCCGCCTTCTTTTACACCCTTATTGCTTCTGTTGGCGTATTCAGCATCTACATAAAGCTTCTTCATCAGCGGCCCGAAGCGCAGTTTACGGCTCAGGGTATCGGCTATGAGGCTGCTGAGGCTGTTGTCGGATACTACCGTGGAATACTGGAATCCGGATTGCTGCATCCAGCCGGTGCCATGGCTCTTTATATAGGTGAATGAGCGTGTGCTCCAGCGGCCACCTTCGGCAGAACCTGCGTTGATGCGGGCGCGCCAGTAATAAACAACAGAGTCGCGCGGAGGATTCAGGGCCACTTTCCACTGCACCAGAGGCTCGCTGTTGAAGGCTCCGCTTCGCTTTGTCCAGGGGGAATTGAAGCGGGGTGTGGTATCCAGTTCTATGAAAAACTGGTCGTTGGATATGGTTAAATCTGCGGGCTGAAATACCAGATTTACGGTATCGGTGCCTACAATGGCAAAGCGCCGGGGATATATCAGGTTTACGCCGTTCCCGGGTATGTATCGGGTGCTGCTCGTTCTGTTGTTGCTGTAGGTGAACTCGCCGATGTTGCGCTCCGGGTTGACTTCCGCCTCAAATGTATTGCTGCCCTTGGTGCTGATGTCCTTGGTGCGAATGGTGATAAAGGCGGTATCTGAATAGCCAAAGGGGGCAATGCGTGTCTGGTAGTCGTTCCTTGTGATACCATCGGGGTAGATGCGACGCAGGCTTACGTTTACAGAATCTTTGTCCTTGCGGCCGTTATTGGTGATGATGACGCCCACCCGGAATGAATCGCTCAGCGCGTAGGTATTGGGTGGGTCCAGATAAATGCTGCGTTCGTTTACGCTGTAATCAGGAAGAGCCGGCACGCTGACCTGCAGCGCCGGGTCGCCAATAAGGAACAACTGCTGACAATGAATGCGGTTCAGCATGTTGAAGGTGTCCTGATAGTTGCGAATACAGGTTTGAATGGTTTCTCCGAGGCTCTTGCCGTAGGCTTTGTCAAACATGGCACGGTAGAACTCGGTCATCTGTCGGTTTACGCTGAACAGTTCGCTGATGGATGTTTGCGCCAGAAAGGCAATGCCGCCTCTGCGTGTAGCCTTCACCATTCGTTCGCTGAACACCCAGCGATTTCCATACGGAACACAAGGATTGCCTATCTGGCATCCGTTGAAATAGCAAATGGGATAACGGCCCTGATTGTTGTAATCGCCGGTATCACCCATGTCAATATCGGTTACTTGTGTGCTGCCATGGCCTAAGAAGGTAACCAGGTTCAACCCTGAGTTCATGGCGTTGATGATGGATTGTTTCACACCAACTGCCTGGGCCCCGGTAGAAGCCTTGTAGTATCCGGTAACATTTCCACCGAAAACACCCTTCTCCGGATAGGGTTCCAGCGCTTCAAGCATGCCCCGGATATCCTGTGCCTGAACGTTGGAAGCCCCACCGCCCATGTGCAGAATTTCCTTCTGCCAGGTAGCATATCCTCCGGATTCGTAAGCAATAACCTTGTTCAGGTAACTGCGTATTTCGCTTTTCTGCTCCACCGGAAGTCGCCCCACCGGTATGGCAGGTTCGTAGGCGCTGCCCTTCAAACCCGAGGTAAACAGGTTGTCTGAAGCAGGTACTCCGATGCTGGGAACCAGGTTGAGGCGCTGATACTGACGACTGTTCTTCAGGTATATCGTTTCGTAGCCGCGACCGAGCAGAAACATGAACCGAGGTGGGGTAGCCGTGGATTTGTCCAACAAGTACGAGGCATAGCGCCTGATCGCCACCGGATGTCTTTGCCCATAGGAAAAGGCATTGTAGAGTTGTTCTGTGGTGGCCATTTTGGTGGCGTAGCGACCCTGACGATACAGGATATAATCATCCAGCTCCCTCCCGGTCAGGGTAGGATGGGTGATGATGATGTATTCAGCCTGGTTAATATGCGCCGAAAAATCAGGTAAATCAGCCAGCACCGGATGATAGACTGAGTCGGGATGAATATTCACCCAGCGCACATTCAGGCTGTCCCACAAATACCAGTCGCTGCCGGCAGTATTACCGGGCAATATGGCGCGAAAATTACCGCCGCCCAGAAAATCGCTGGCAACCCGGGTGCCGCTGGCCGGATGGTATAATACCGGACGTGTGCGGGCCCCATTGCTGTAGTTGCTCCATTGGTAAAGTCGGGGAGAAGTGGCTGTATCCGTTTGAAACACATAAGCCGCGGCACCATCCAGATTATTTTTCTTCGGA
>JAGWYC010000078.1 GCA_018969565.1 Bacteroidota bacterium
GTAGCGCGGTACTGGTCTCCAAAGGCATGGCGACCGATACAGATGGGTGCAGTCCAGTTAGGTACCAGGCGCGGCACGTTGCTGCACACGATGGGCTCGCGGAACACGGTGCCGTCCAGGATATTACGGATGGTTCCGTTCGGACTCTTCCACATCTGCTTCAGGTTAAACTCCTTCACCCTGGCTTCATCCGGTGTGATGGTCGCACACTTGATACCCACATTGAATTGCTTCACGGCCTCGGCGGCATCCACGGTTACCTGATCATTGGTGGCATCGCGGTGTTCCATGCCCAGATCGTAGTAACGAATGTCCACATCAAGGTAAGGAAGAATTAATTTGTCTTTGATGAACCTCCAGATAATTCTGGTCATTTCGTCCCCGTCCATTTCCACGACAGGATTCGCAACTTTGATTTTATTCATGTTTGATAGGCTGATTCTTGAATTTCCCGCAAAGAACGTAGTTTCCTGCGCAATTCGCCAAGGTATGTTGAAGGCAGGAAGATTCTGAAGGGGTGATGACAAGAAAAAACCGCAGCCCATCGAACGGAAAGACTGCGGCTTTGAGCGTGTCGTGGGCCCTGCTGGGCTCGAACCAGCGACCCGCAGATTATGAGTCTGCTGCTCTAACCTACTGAGCTAAGGGCCCGAAACGGGGTGCAAAGATAAAAACCGCCGCGATAATGCCGCTGTCTATTTATAGTTTTCCTTAGGTTTGTAGTTTCAGTATAGGCTTATGAAAGCAATTCTTACCGGTTCATTCTTGATGTTGTTGTGCATCAGCAACGCCACAGCGAAAAATGGCGACACCCTGCAAGTTACCACGCACAACAAGGTAGTAATTAAAACCAACCCTGCCGTGGGAAATACCCGCTACAGCGGCTGGGGCGTATTTCCCGGCGAGTCTGTGGGTGTGCGGAAACTTTTTCTCGACCTCACTTTTGAATGTGCACCCGGTTTGAAATGCGGTGAATGGGATTACATCAACCGTATCCTCATCGGCAAACGCCGCGGCAACAAGCGCGACAGCCTCGGATGGGAGATTGCACGCTACATTACCCCCTATGGTTTTTACTGGGATGCTTCTCAGGGCTGGAACTTTAAATGGCGCATTGACCTGACCGATTATGCCTACCTGCTGCGCGACAGCATTGAAGTGATTTATGAGCATACCGGCTATGAGGGAAATACCGACCGCGGCTGGCGAATTACGCTGAACTTCACCTGCGTACAAGGAGACCCCGTGCGGCCCGTATATGACCTGAAACAGTTGTATCAGGTTGGAGCGCCTTACGGCGACGATGCAGCCTTTGATAATGCGGTCCCTGCCAAGAAGTTTACCCCTGCTGCCAACGCTTCTGCCCTGAAATTCAAGATTATTCAAACCGGGCACGGTATGGATAAAACGGAAAATTGCTCGGAATTCTGCGCCAAGCGCCGCACCCTGTTACTGGATGGAAGCAGCATCAGTGAATCTTATGTATGGAACGAAGACTGCGGCTCGAACCCACTGTTCCCACAGGCCGGAACCTGGCTTTATGACCGTGCAGGCTGGTGCCCCGGCGCTCCGGTACGTGAGCATCAGGTAACGTTGGAATCAGTGGCTCAAGGTGAAAAAACCTTCAAGCTGAACATGGAATCCTATGCAGCCACGCTGGGCGGCGGCGGCAACTACAGCATCACTGCCTATGTGGCCGAAATGGGCCCTGTCAGCAAGCAAAACGATGCCGCCATCTGGGATATACTCGCACCCAGCACGGAGAAAGAATACGGGCGCTTCAATCCCATCTGCGGTGAACCGGTGGTGGTTATCCGCAATATGGGCGCACAGACACTGACTAAACTTAAAATCAATTATGGCACCAAAGGCAACGCCCGCTCCGCTTATATCTGGACAGGTAACCTGCCTCACGGCGCTTCCGATACCGTGTTTCTGCCGCGCTTCTTCGCCTGGGGCAGCGACCCCAAGGTGTTCGAAGTGAACTGCGAACTTCCCAACGACAAGACCGATGAATATCCACTGGACAACCAGGCCTGGTCGGGCATTACCTATACGCCAACCTATCCCGATAAGCTGATTATCTACTTCAAATCCAACAATGCGCCTACAGAGAACTCCTACCGCATTCTGGACGCGAACAACAACATCATCTATTCCAAGAACGGCTTCGATAAAACACAGTTCATATACCGCGATACCGTACAGTTGTACAACGGCTGCTTCACCTTCATCTTCGACGACCGCGGAACCCCGCCGTCCAGTATGCCTTTAAACGAAGACGGACTGAACTGGTGGGCCAATACCGCCGACGGCGCCGGCATCATCTCCCTGCGTAACGGCTATACCGGTGGCCTGGTGCAGAACTTTAACGCCGATTTCGGAACCGACATCGTGAAGAGCTTTACTGTTGGCAGTCCTATGGGCCGCAGCGAAACCAATCCTGCACAGGGATTGCGGCTTTATCCCAACCCTTCGCGCGGCAGGTTCATGCTTGACATCACTGACCGCATCCCAACAGGCGATGTGCGTGTTAAGGTGCTGGACATGAGTGGCAGGCAGGTGTGGGAAAAAGTGTTTGCCGCAGCGGAAGGACCTGTGTTTCCCTTAAACCTGCAGCAACTGGCCGCAGGAAATTACCTGCTGGAAGCCCGCGAAGGAACAACTGTGCAGCGGATCAGGCTGATTAAAGAATAAGAGGTTTGAATAAAGTTATCATCTTTTCAGCTCCTTCCGGCTCAGGTAAAACCACCGTGGTAAAACACCTGCTTGCAGTGCGGGGCGAAAAGCTGGGCTTTTCCATTTCCGCTACCACCCGCAAACCGCGTGAAGGTGAGGTTCATGGCAGGGAATACTACTTTTTGGAGGAAGCTGATTTCCGCGAAAAAATCAGGGAGGGCGCTTTTCTGGAACATGAAGAAGTATATCAGGGCATCCTGTACGGTACCCTGCACAGTGAAGTGAGCAGGTTATGGAGCGAGGGGAAGGCGGTGCTGTTTGATGTGGACGTGGTTGGTGGTGTGAACCTGAAACAGCATTTCGGTGATCAGGCCTTGTCGGTATTCCTGCGACCGCCCAGCGTAGATGTGCTCATGGAGCGCCTGCGCAAGCGGAGTACGGAAGTAGAACACCAAATGCGCGAACGCCTGGAAAAAGCCACTTTCGAACTGCAATTTGAAAGCCGCTACGATGTTACCGTGGTGAATGATGACCTGCAGGAAACCTTCCGCCGCTGTGAAGCGTTAGTTGATGGTTTCCTGTCGAAGCCATGAACAAGGTCGGTCTATTCTTCGGATCCTTTAACCCCATTCATAACGGGCATCTGATTGTGGCCCAGTTCATGTTGGAAGAAGCAGGGCTGGATGAAGTCTGGTTTGTGCTCTCCCCACAGAATCCGTTTAAAGAGCAACATCAATTGTGGGATGAACAATTCCGCTTGAAACTGGCTTCCGCGGCTATATCCGATAACGACTTCTTCCGGTTATGCGATGTGGAATTCAGGCTTCCGAGGCCCAGCTATACGTCCGATACCTTGCGCCAACTTCTCGAACAATACCCGGGGCATCACTTCAGCCTGATTATGGGTTCCGATAGTCTGGAAAGCCTGCCGCGTTGGAAAGATGCGGCTTTTTTACAAGGCTTTAACCTGCTGGTGTACCGACGAGCCGGATTTGAACATGCGCGCCATACCTTGAGCAACAGCGAGAAATTACAGTGGTTTGATGCGCCTTATCTGGATATTTCCGCAACCTATGTACGCGAACGGCTGGAGCAGGGGCACAGCGTACGTTACCTGGTTCCGGAATCGGTTTTTCGTCTGCTCTGAAGCATGACCTTATTGATGCGCCCCAAAAGCCAGGCAACAACAAATGTGATGAAGAAGGAGCTGATGGCGTAAACCAGAGCAGGCTTTTCCATTTCATGATTGTGCAGGATGTTGCCTGCTATCAACAGGGCCAAAGCCGTGTTATGCAATCCCACTTCCACAGAAATGGTAATCTTGTCTTTGAAAGGAAGTCCGAACAAAGTCCCCGAAAAAAAGCCACCAAACATACTGAGGAAATTCAGAAGCATCACATAAGGCATCAGTGCCACTACATCGTTCCAGCTCAGGCCTGCACCACCCGAATCTTCCTTGCTGAATATCTTCAGCACAAAAACCAATGCCAGCAAGGCCGTACTGGCCAGATTCATCGGCTTCTCAATCTTCCCGGCCAGGGCCGGCAGACGCGCACGCAGCAGCAATCCCAGGCTGGCCGGCAATACCGTTACTACCGTGATTTCATACATCACTTCCCAAAAGGGCAGCTGGAACTCCTTGCCTCCGTGCATGAAGTGCATCAGGAAAAGGTTCACCAATACGGGAATGCTGAACAGGGTTAGCACGGCATTGGCCACAGTAAGGCTGATGGCCAGCGCCACGTTCCCCTTCAGGAAATAGCTGATCAGGTTGCTGGTGATGCCGCCTGGACAAACCGAAAGAATCATGATGCCCACTTTCAGGCCGGGACTGATGTTCCCCGACTGAACCAGCGCATACGCAATCAGCGGTAACAGCAGCAGTTGCGCGGCAAGGCCAACGCTGAGTGCACGGGGCCGCGCATACAAATGCTTGAAATCATCACGGGTCAGACTTAGCCCAAGTCCGCCCATAATGAGCGCCAGCACTACGTTCAGCAGTCTGTTGATGGTCTCTCCGTTGAGCAGTTCTATCAGCAACATGGCTTATATAAATCCGATTAAGCGCATGAAATGATAGGAAAAATAAACTCCGATAATGGTTAAAATTACACCGAAATAGCGATTAATCAGAAAAGTAACCCGATGATTCAGGTTGCGCCCGATATGATGAGAGAGGTAAACTTTGAGCACATCCATACCCAGTAATGCCGCCAGGATACTCATGATATTAATGAATACGAACCAGTGGCCATGCTCCTGATCGGCGGTGTATTGCAGGCTTACTGCACCAATCACACTCACCCACAATACTATAACGAAAGGATTAATCAGGGTGAGCAGATATCCTCTGAGTATATTGGTTCCCGCCTTGCGCGGTTTGTTCATGGAGCGAAGAAAGGAATCGTATTTATATACGATGGCGCGAACCCCCATAAACAAAATCCCAATAGCAGCAATGGCAGAAAACCCAATCTGAAAACCCGGATTCAGGAACACATCCTTGAATCCGAAAAACAGTACGATGGCCACTGTTGCTTCGCTGAGCAAATTGCCCAGTGCCACTTGCATTCCGTGTTTCTTGCCATCGCGGATACCGGTATGTATCAGCGAAAAAAACGACGGACCGAAACTCAACAGGTTAATCACCACCCCCTGCAGCAAACCCTCCCAAATTGGATGAACCCACGTCATTCGGGCGGAAAATTACGACGATGTGATTACAGTGGCAACCGCTATGTGATAAATCAGGCTTGTAAGAAGACCTGTGTTACCTGCTGTAATTGGGCGCTTCGCGGGTAATGGCAATATCATGGGGATGGCTTTCCCGGATGCCGGAGCTGGTGATGCGCACAAAACTTGCCGTTTGTAACTCAGTGATATTCGTGGCGCCACAATAGCCCATGCCGGCGCGCAGTCCGCCAACAAGCTGGTATAGCACTTCAGCAAGGGTTCCCTTATAAGCAACGCTGCCCACAATGCCTTCCGGAACCAGCTTGGCGATTTCATCTTCTGCATCCTGGAAATATCGGTCTTTGCTTCCTTCCTTCATGGCTTCAATACTGCCCATGCCGCGGTAGCTCTTCACTCTTCTACCTTCAAAAAAGGTAGTCTCACCGGGACTTTCTTCTGTTCCGGCGAACAGACTGCCTGCCATCACGCAGGAAGCTCCTGCCACCAGTGCCTTCACGATATCTCCGCTGTAACGGATACCGCCATCAGCAATCACAGGAACCCCGGTTCCCTCCAGTGCTTTGGCGGCCAGCATAATGGCGCTGAGCTGCGGCATGCCGATACCGGCTATGACCCTTGTTGTGCAAATGCTGCCCGGGCCCACGCCCACTTTCACGGCATCGGCACCTGCCTGTGCCAGTGCCAGCGCTGCTTCGCCGGTAGCTACATTTCCTGCAATAATCTGCAACTCGGGGAAGGCAGCCTTGATACGCTTCACTTCTTCCATCACACCCCGTGAATGTCCGTGGGCCGTATCCACTGCCACCACATCCACCCCGGCATTGACCAGTGCAGTTACACGCTCCAGGGTATCTGCGGTAACGCCGACAGCCGCACCGACCATCAAACGTCCCCTGCTGTCTTTGCAGGCACGTGGATAGTTGCGCAGTTTTTCAATATCCTTAAACGTGATCAGCCCTTTCAGGATTCCATGTGAATCCACTATGGGCAGTTTTTCAATCTTAAACTCCTGCATGATGTCCTTGGCGCGGCTCAGGTCGGTCTTTTCCGGAGCCGTTACCAGCCTGTCGCGGGTCATTACATCAGCCACCAAACGAGTAATGTCTTTCTCAAAACGCAGGTCGCGGTTGGTGATGATGCCCACCAGTTTATGCTGTTCGTCCACCACGGGAATACCGCCAATGCGGTGTTCGCGCATCAGGTGCAGCGCGTCTCCAAGGGTAGCTCCGGCATGCAAGGTCACGGGATCCTGAATCATGCCGCTTTCGCTGCGCTTCACCTTATTCACTTCTTCGGCCTGACGGGCAATACTCATGTTCTTATGGATGATACCGATACCCCCTTCACGGGCGATGGCTATAGCCATGCGGCTTTCGGTCACGGTATCCATGGCAGCGGAAACCAGCGGAACGTTGATGCTGAGCTTGCGGGTAAGTTGGGTGGTGGTTACCGCTTCACGGGGAAGCACTTCGGAATACCTGGGAACCACCAGTACATCGTCGAAGGTCAATCCTTCGAACAGCAGTTTATCAGAACTTGAAGACATGGCAAATACCTTTCGGTTATTTGCAGTGCAAAGTTAGCATAATTAGGCCTTCCCTGCTACGCCCGGTTCAGAATTCGAAGATAAATCCGAAGGTAGGGAGTACCACGGCATCGCTGTTTTGCAGGATGACCGGTATGGCGTTGGAACCGTCTGCCGCTAATGGCTTGCCGTTGGTGGTGGCAAATCCGCTGTTGTCGGCAGTACGCGCAAAGGTGTATTGCGGGTATGCCGGATTGGGCGCTACGTACCAGTTGCTTACATCCAGGAACAGGTCGAAGGTGCTGCCTCTGAAGTTCCACTTCTTGTCAATGCGCACATCACTTGCGTGAAATGCGTTCAGGCGCTGCGTATTCAATTGATTCCAATTTAGTATGCCTTCCCCGACGCTCAGGTAATTGAGACGGCTGGCCTGTAAGTCGAAAGGTGTGTAGGGCGCTCCGCCTTGATAGCGAAACTTCAGACCCAGTTCCCAGTTGCGTTTGAACTTATATCCCCAGGTGAGGCTCAGCAGGTGGCGACTGTCCCAGGCGCTGGAAACGAATTTGCCATCAGCGCCGGAGTATTCGCTGTGGAACCAGGTATAGCTCAGGATGCCGAAGAAGCGCTTTGTCAGCTTCTGCTGAGCGAAGAACTCCACACCCCAGGTGCGGCCTTTTCCGCTGCTGGTAATGTCTTCGTTCCCCAACACATTAAAGTCTCCGCCTTTATTGCTCAGGCTGATGCCATCGCGGATGCTCACGGGCACATTGTTGTATTGTTTGTTGAACACTTCCAGCGTAAAACGACGGGTTTCTGAAGGAAGGTATTCCAGCCCGGCCACATAGTGTTCGCTGCGGATATAGCGTGCATCTTTGTTCAGGTATGTTCCTGCACCATTGGCGAAACCGAGTATGGTATAGGGCGGAATCTTGTAATAACGACCGATGCTGGCATTCAGGTTCAGCTTCGGAGCCAGCACCAGGCTCGCGCCAATTCTCGGACTGAGTTGGTTCCATAGTTTCATGCCGCCTTCGGTAAAGGTATTGCCGTCGGCACGCAGCCCCAGACTTACACCAAGTCGGCGGGCGAAGAAGCGGCGTCCGGCCTGCACGAAGGCGCCGGTGCGGTAGAACCTCACCGCACTGTTCAGCGGAACCCTGATCTCAGGTTGCACCAGGTTGCCGGCCGTGTCGCGTATTCCTGCGCGGATGCGCGCAAATCCACTGTTGCTGAAACGCACGAGCTGCAGCACGCCCCCGTAGCTGAATTTCCAGGGTCCAATGGTCTTGTTCATATCGAAGCGCAGCTTATTCTCCGCTTCCTGGCTTTGCAGTTTCAACGAGCGGTTGGCTTCTGATTTATTCAGGTTGTCTTCCCAGCGGTCGAGCTTATTGTCGAGCATGTTGCGGCTCAGCGCCAGGTTCCAGTATCCGTTCTTCA
>JAGWYC010000079.1 GCA_018969565.1 Bacteroidota bacterium
CCATTTACAATGAGCATAGGCACGATGCAGATAATCCAGGCGAGGTAGAAAAAGGATAAATACCTGCTGCGCCAAACCCATGAATGCATGAGCAAAAGAAACAACAACAAAAGGGCTGTAACGGCCGTGTAAAGACGATCCGAATAAAACAGCAGGGCCAATGCGAGCAAGAGCATCACAGTAACATGAATCCAGCGATAAACCTTACGCAGAGGGTCTGCCGGGAAATAAACCTTCAGACATTCGTACACAAACACGCAGGCATAAGGAACCACCAGGAAGAACGTAACCTCTTCCAAAGGAAGGTTTGCCAGATAGGTCCCCATAAGGTAGGCAGGCGTGAACCCCCAGACACCCCAGAGCGTGAACAGGTAATCCCAAACCAGAAAAAAAGCAGCTACTACAAACATGGCGGGGAACAAGTACTTCCACTTGCGCCAGAATGCAACCTTTTTATCAAAACTCAACAACAAAGGGAAGAGCAAGGTACCGATGTCCAACAGCAGGTATGTAGATTTCATGCAGGCTTAAAATAAAAACAGGGGAGCGCTTCCCCTGTTTGAAATTCTGAAAAAATAATCAGGCTTTTTTACGGTCGTAGCCGAATGCTTCACCGTAGGCGTGCAGTCTTTTCCGCAAAATTCTTCTCGCCACAAAGATTCGTGTTTTTACTGTTCCAATCGGAATACCCAGTTCTTCGGCGATTTCATGGTACTTATAACCTTCCACGTTCATGGTGAAAGTCACTTTCAGTTCAATGGGCAAATCCTCGATGGCGTATTCCAGGTCGCGGCGAATAAACTTGAGTTCGGCTTCGTTGTCGGCGCGGTGTGAAGGAATGTCCAGGAAGTATCCGTTGTCTGTTGAATCAAGAAAAGTATTGCGCTTCACATCGCGGCGGTACTTGTTAATGAAGCTGTTCTTCATGATGGTGTACAACCAGCCGCGCAGGTTGGTACCCTCTTCGAACTTGTCCATGTAACGGATGGCTTTGAGCATGGTTTCCTGAACCAGGTCTCCGGCATCTTCGTCATTGCGGGTTAACGACAGCGCAAAGTGCCTCAGGGGCAACAGTTCGCAGGCAACCATTTTATCAAAGTCAACTTTTGTCATCACCTTTCGCTTTTGTTGTAACAAATTTGACAAGAATTGTACCTACAAGTATTTCTTTTTGTGTAAGAACGAGGGGTAAAAAGTTAAACAAATTGCAACTTGTTGACAGTCAATCAGTTACACAAAGGGGTAGCGCTGATATTTTTTTATTCTGCCCACAAACATGGCCTTGAGGAAGGGATAACAAAGCAGGTCAAGAAGTCCGTTGCCTGTGGTAAACGACACAATGTCCATGATTACAGCCCCATCTCCCGATTTTCTGACAACATGACGGTGCTTCCACTGTTTCAGGGGGAAAGGCAATTTCAGGCCTTCATCTTCGAACCAGTAAGAAGCCGGGGTTTGCCCGGAATCAGTTACCCGACCCTCCCAGCGAACATTCAGTGAAGGCGGGCCGAGCTGCATGGTAAAGCAATCGCCTGGTTGCTGTCCGTCATAGCGCAGGATACGGAGTTGCATCATTGTAGGGCTGAGGGATTCCAGCAATTGCTTATTGAAACCTTGAACTACCGCGTGAAATGGAGATGAAACCCGGCAACGAACGAATATTTTCCTCACCCTAAACAAACCTTTCGGAATAGATTTGGTTTCTAATTGCACCTGATGAACGTATCTGTTTTCCGAAGAGCCCATTTCAATGCCGCCCACCGACTGCATGTTCCTGGATGGTCTGAAGAGCAAAATCGCACTTTCTTCGGGCTCTGTAATTTGCCTAACTACCACGGTCATAACTACGAAGTGGAGGTCATGGTCAAAGGCGTAGTGGATCCGGTAAGTGGTTACGTGATGGACATGAAAGTATTGAAGGATTTGATGGATGAAGAATTCATTGAACCCTGGGACCACCGCAACCTGAACCTGGATACCGAGGAATTTAAAAACCTGAATCCCACAGCCGAGAATATTGCCGTGGTGATTTGGAACAAGTTGCGCAAGCGGATAGACATGCGGTTCAATCTTTGCATACGCTTGTACGAAACACCCAGAAATTACGTCGAATACGATGGACAATAAGCACCTGAAAGATTTGGAAACCCTTGGCGATGACCATTTGGGTTCCAGCGCAGAAACCCCATTGAGGGCTGATGCCTTTGCGATGGATGATGCGCTGAAAATTGAACTGATTGCCAAGCATTTCCGAGAAATCATGCATATCCTGGGCCTGGACCTCGAAGACGAAAGTCTGAAAGGAACGCCATTGCGTGTGGCCAAGATGTATGTAATGGAACAGTTCAAAGGCCTGGATCCGCGCAATGTGCCCGCCGCAACCCTGTTCACCAATAATTTCAAGTATCAGGAAATGCTGGTGGAACGCGATATCAATTTTCACAGTACCTGCGAGCATCATTTCGTGCCGATTATCGGCAAAGCGCATTTGGCTTACATAAGCAGTGGTAAGGTAATCGGACTGAGCAAATTGAACCGCATCGTTGATTATTACGCTAAGCGCCCACAAGTTCAAGAACGAATGACCGTACAAATTGCGCAGCACCTGAAGGATGTTCTGGAAACCGACGATGTAGCCGTGGTTCTGGATGCCTCACATCTCTGTGTGGCCAGTCGTGGCATCAAAGATGTAACAGCTTCAACGGTTACATCCTCTTATCATGGTAAGTTCCATGATCAAGCGGTGCGCAGTGAGTTCTTAAAGTATCTGGGGCTTAATGCCGATTGAACGCTAAACAACCACTACACTAAATAAAAAAGGCTACACGATGTGTAGCCTTTTTTATTACTCAACAAGTCAGATTACTTCAACGCGGTGATGTTGAAACCAATTTCGATTTCCTTCTTAACTACACCGTCTTTAATAGCCATCATGGCCTTTTCAGCCAGACCGGCCTGTTCGCGCTTGTAGTTCACACCCCAATCGAGGCGATTGATTACCACTTTGCCTTCAGCGGTTACCTGATTGCCGCTTGATACCACCTTGGCGGGGAAAGCGATGTTACGTGTAACATTTTTCAGGGTGAGGTTACCTTCAATGATGCTGTTGTTGCCTACTGAATCAGCAGGAACTGCGGAAATACCTGTGATTTCAAAAACAGCTTCAGGGAACTTGCTCACAGCAAAGAAATCAGTGTCGCTCAGGTGTGTAATCAGTTTTTTATTCTTTTCAGCGTCGGTAAGGTCTTCGCATTTAATGGAAGCCATGTCGATTGTGAACTTACCTGCTTTCAGCGCCGCACCTTCCATCATAAGCGATCCTGATTTGATGCTCATGGTTCCGAAATGTGCATAGCCAAGTGAACTAGAACCCTTCCACTTAACGCTGCTCTTGGTCACGTCAACCTGATAAGATTGAGCGCCTGCACCTGCTTTAGCAGCAGAGTCAGCGTCTTTGCTCTCGGTTGATTTCACTCCCCCTCCGCAAGATGCGAGGGCAATGGCCGAAGCCAAAATCATGGATAATTTAATGGTGTTGTGTTTCATACGGTCCATTTTAAACAATGCTTAAGCGAAACGGTTTCCCACCCAAACAAATCTTCTGTTAATAAAATCACTGTTGGTGAAGCTGGCGTTCCCGGCAGCATTGCCTCCACTCACATGAAAGTCACTGAAGGCGGCATGGGAATTCACAAAGGCAGCTCCGGTAAAGTTGAAGGAAACCGGGGTAAAGGTGCGGTTCATGGTATGCTCTATTTGCTGCATGATCGCTGAATCCTGTGTATAGGCCAGACAGGTAATAGCTCCATGTTCAGCAACTGCTTTAGCCGCCAGTGCTAAGGATTCTTCGGTACTTCCGGTTTTTACAACCAGCACGCAGGGACCGAATAATTCTGAGATATTCCCTTCGATTTCCGCGGCTTCCGCAGTAAGTACCACAGGTGCATACATACGGGCATCGGGGAACTCGGGATGCTGAACCGCTGTTGATTCCAAAGCAACATGCGGATATTTCTGTACCGCTGCTTTCGTTCTTTCAATGGTCAGTTCATTTTGGATGGCACCCAAGGTAAAGGGTCCGGCTTTAGGGTTTTCGACCAGATCTTTGACCGCTCCGGACAGCCCGGCAACAAAGTCCTCATAGCTTACTGTACCCTCACTACTCCGCACACCTGCAGCCGGAACAAAAATGTACTGGGGCGCGGTGCACATCTGTCCGCTGTACAAGCAAATGCTGAAGGCCAGATTTTGCTGAACGGCTTTTATATCCTGAACAGAATCTACGATTACCGGGTTCACGCCTGCCTTTTCTGTAAAGCAGGTTTTATTCAGGCCTTCCACATAGAGTCCAAAGGCGGGGCCACCGGTATAATCAATCATCTGAACGGCCGGGTGTTCCGCCAATAGTTTAGTTACAGGCGCAGCAACGGTATCCGGCGCAAGCTGCACCAGATCGGGGTTCAGGCCGGCAGCCTTCAATGCGTTTCTGAGTTCGGCCACCACCATAGCAATAGGAAGTATAGATTTGGGATGCGGCTTCACAATCACCGGATTTCCGGTAATCAGCGCGGCGTAAAGTCCTGGTACGGTATTCCAGGTTGGAAAGGTAGAACAGCCAATGACCAGATTAATGCCTTTGGGCATAGGTTTGAAATTCTTGCGAATACTCAGGTCAAATTTACCCATAGGCTTCACCCAGTTTACCTCAGCAGGATAACGCTCCAGCTCCTCTACACCTACGGCAATGGCTTCCAGAGCGCGGTCGGCAGCATGTGGTCCGCTGGCCTGAAAACTCATCATGAAGCCTTGTCCGGTGGTATGCATGGTTGCAAAGGCTATTTCAAAGAAACGGGCTTTAAATCGCTCCAGGCTGTCCACCAGCACCTCTGCCCTGTTGCGCACGGGCAAAGCAGCCCAGCCGTCCCAGGCTTGTTGTGCCTTTGTGATGTACGTTTCTGTGGCAAAGGCAGGATAATGAATTCCGAGCCCGGTTTGCATGTAAGGACTCACTTCCTCTCCTATCCATGATGCAGGCTCTTCCGTATTTAGCTCCGTATAGTTTTGATTCAGCCTTTGCTGAAAGGCAGTCAGACCCAATGAGGTGGCCTCATCGCCATAAGCCTTTGGTTGTTCGGGATAAGCGGCATAATAACTGCGCTTATGATTGGCCTCCATGGCCTCGTTCAACAATTGTATTGCCTGATTGCTCATAGTATTTCCATGGCAAAGTTAAAGGGAGTTTGTTAAGCACTCCTATTTCCTTTCTTTACAGGGAAACTTTACTTCTCGCCTTCGTCTCCGTGCAGCAAATGCAGCAAGCGATGGGCAAAGGGCGCAAGCAAAACGCCGGTCATGGTAATAAAAACAAGACCACTGAACAATGCGTAAAAGCTGGCGAACAGTTTTGCCGATGAAGTTTGCAAGGCATCAACAGGCCCCATACCACCCAAAATCATGCTGGCATTCAATAATGAATCTACCCAAGGAAGTCCCGCTATCCAGTGGTATCCCAGCACGCCCACCATTAACCCGAAGGACATGATGAGCGAAGAATAGAACAGAAAAGTCAATTGTCTGCCGGCATAGCGTTTCCGGCTGATGACAGGCTTGGCAGAATGTTCAAAACGAAAAGGCATTTCGCAACTAAACTAATGATTTAATCCAAAGTGAAATGTTCCTGCTTATCTCCATCTTGTATTTGGGGAAGAAGAAATGTCCGGCACCTGTTACCGCGGTGGAACCTGGACCGGGCCTTAGCCAGGGGTCTTGCGTGCCTATCACTTGCAGGATTGGAACAGACAAATTTTTCGTTCTTTCCTTTAAAAGGAACCTGAGTACCTCAACGGTTTCAGAAGGAGTCCATGCCCTCATGGCCACTTTCATGGTTCCGTGGGTATTTCTTCCGAATATCTTTAAGAACCACAGGGCCATGCGCAGCAATATCCCGGAAGGAATCAGCAGTAACATATGCAAAAGACCCGAAGAGGCGGCCAGACGCAGGTAGTTCCGCCAACTGTTTCTGTTCGCAGCATACGACATCAGGAGCAGCCCCCGGCATTGCGGTAATAAAGGAACATGTTCCAGTGCCAGCATGCCTCCAAGGGAAAAGCCTCCAATGAAATCAGCATCAGGAGGAATGAACTTCGCCATACGCTGTATCCAGGCTTCACGTGGTTCATGCGCTACAGGTGGTTCCGGTATAAGCCAGGTGATGCGTACCCCGGGAATTTCCAGGGTAGCTTCTGACAGCCGGTTCATGCCCAGGCCGGCCCACAAGGCCAGGTGTGACATCAGGCCTGACCGGTCTGTCCGCCGAAGTTCAATGGCAATTGAAATCCGGGGCCCTGTTCGTGGATATCTATTTCCCCGAATGCTTCCTCGTATTTCACCAGATTATCGCCCAAGGCCATCAGCAAACGCTTGGCGTGGAGCGGCGACATAATGACCCTGCTCTTCACCCGAGCCTTGGGAACACCGGGCATGAGGCGCACAAAGTCAAGCACAAACTCCGCATTGCTGTGGGTAATAATGGCCAGATTGGTGTAAGTGCCTTCGGCCATATCTTCGGAAAGCTCAATTTCCATGGGTTGGCCTTGTTCTTCGTTCTGATTCATGATTGCAAAAATAAAGGCAAGAGGTTGAGGATTTTTTACACGATTTTTGCAACAGCGCCGCTGCATTGAAAAAGCTGAACCTATTAATTCTCAGGGCCTTTATAGGTCCGTTCCTGGCCACCTTTGCCATCAGCCTGTTTCTTTTCCTGATTCATTTTCTGTGGAAATACATTGATGATTTGGTGGGTAAGGGAATTGACACCTTTACGTTGCTGCGTCTGATTTTTTATTCCATGGCCGACCTGGTTCCCATGGCGCTGCCCTTATCGGTAATGATTTCCAGCCTGATGACTTACGGCAATCTGGCAGAAAGCTATGAATTGGTTGCCATTCGAAGCGCCGGGGTATCCTTGTATCGCGTCCTTTGGCCTTCCTTTCTGGTAATGCTGTTGTTCGCAGGAATCACTTTCTACTTTACCAATATTGTCATACCCCGAGCCAACCTTGAAGGCAAGAGCCTGCTTTACGACCTGCGTCAGAAGAAACCTGCCTTCAACATTACGGAAGGTGTTTTCTACAATCAGATTGAGGGTTACAGCCTAAAGGTAGGAAAGAAAGAAAAAGACGATGAAACGGTACGCGACATCATGGTGTACGAGTACCGACAGGGCAACAGCCAACTGAACATTGTAAAGGCGGAAAAAGGCATTATGAAGTTATCGCCTGACAAGCGCTTTCTTTATTTCACCCTGTTCAATGGGATTCGGTATGAAGAAATGACGGATATGCGCGATTACTACCGCAGCTATCCGCACAACATTACCCGCTTTGGCAAACAGCAGCTCACATTTGATTTGAGCAGCCTGGATATGAAAATCACAGATAAAGAAGCTTTCCGCGGTGATTACCGCATGATGAACATTGCCGAGCTATCTGTGGAAGTTGATTCACTGGAAAAGCAGAAGAAAATGAAACTGCAGCGCAGCATGGATTTCTTCATGACCCCCTATTTTCACATTGTTCCGGATTCAGTAAAACCTAAAGAAGGTCTGGTCAGGAACGCCAATATCATTGACAATTACCCTAAAGCAAAACAGGCCGATATATATCGTATGGCACTGAGTACCGCCCGCGGTATCAAAAGCATAGCCGACAACAATAAGGCGGAACTTGAGTTACTGCAGGCGGAATCGGTGAAATATCAGGCAGAATGGCATAAGAAGTTTACCCTGTCGGTAGTTATTATACTCTTATTCCTGATTGCAGCACCATTGGGAACCATCATACGTAAAGGAGGAATTGGCTTGCCCCTGGTCATTGCTGTAATCATGTTCATCATCTATTATGCCATCAACATCATTGGCGAAAAAATAGGTAAAGAGGGAATTGTACCGCTTTGGGCAGGTATGTGGCTGAGTTCATTTGTGCTGCTTCCGGTAGGTATTTATATCACGCTGAAAGCCAGTGCCGACAGCGCTACCATGAGTCTGGAGGCTTATCAGCGCTTCTTCAGTCGCTTGTTTCAAGTGAGCAGATTTCGGAACGCATTGGGTAAAAAAGGTCAGAATCCGCAGGCAACATGAATATTCTTGTGGTGACGAGCAGGGTTCCGTTTCCCCTGCACGACGGCGGAGCCATTGCTACGTATAACCAGGTGAAAAGCTACGTCGCATTGGGTCATCAGGTTACGCTATGCTGTCTGAATACGCGGAAGCACCATGTGGACAGCAACACAATCCAACGCGAGTTTTCCTTTGCTGCCGAAATAC
>JAGWYC010000080.1 GCA_018969565.1 Bacteroidota bacterium
AGTGGCGGGCCTGAGGCTCGTTGAAGCTGTAGGTAAAGTCGCGAACGAACGCCAGTGTATCAGGATAGATAAGGGTTTTTTCCTTCTTGATGAATTTTGAGCGATCCATAGGCGCGTACTTATCACGGTCCAGATTCGCAGCCATCACCATATCGTACCACTGATACACATAGTACAGTTTTCTGGTATCAATTTGCTTTTTGCCACGGAAGCGCTCGCTTTCACGATAGTACATGTCTTCCAGCTCTTCGCGGTACTTTTCCCAATCCAGTTCTACATCGTAGTTGATAACACGGTTTCCGTCTTCATCTTCAATGAAAAGCGCGTCGTCATCCACCATGTAGCGGGCAATGGAGTCAATCACGAAATGCACGAACTGACGATACTCGTTGTTGGTGATTTCTGTTTCGTCCATCCAGAACGCAGTGATGGTAATTTGCTTGTTGGGCTGAATGTAGGAGGCGAAAATGTCCTGATCTGCCTGACCGGTATGGAATGTTCCGCTGGGAACGTACACCATACCATAAGGCTGGGGATGGAACCATACCCTCCTTCCCTGAACACCGATAACGTCTCCTGTGTCCTGCTGGCCGCATCCTGCCACAAAGAGGGCGGTGCCGGCTATTCCGAGTTTTGCCGTGTGGCTCAGGCGGATTCTGCTGAATTCCCTGATACCGTTCAAAACTTTCGCAAAGCTTTTGTTCATGACAGCTTTAATGTGTGTGAGTTTTTTGTGAATCTGCAAAAATAACTGGATTAGTCAGATTTGCAATTTTTTGCCTTCTAAGGTTAAAAACGATGAGCGTCGAGAAGTATTGTATGAACGCCGAAAAAATTACTCAATGTCCTTATTGCGGTCCATGTGCCTCGGAGTGAGGATGATTACAGGATCCGGGGGTGGAGGAAGCTGGATAGTGAAGCAGTAGTTAATCTGCAGTTCATGCGTTCCGTTGCTTGCACTTTGGATCCGGCTGAGTGTAACGTCATAGGAGTAACCTATGCGCAGTTCAGGACGGGGATAATACCCGAGAAGCACAGAAACTGCATCGTTTTCAGTCCTGTATGCAAGTCCTCCTGCAAATAGGTTATTCATTTTTACAAGTGCACTCACATCAACCTGGGGTTTGCTGCGGTACTTGACAAGGACTGAAGGCATAAATTCAAGGTTGCCATTGCCCAGGAAATTCGGGATGGTCATACCTGCAACACCGTAATAGTGGCGAACCGTTGTAACCTGTATCGCGCCGGAAGTTCCGTAAGCGTAATTCTGAGGCAGCAGGTTGGTAGTTGAAGCACCGATGTACAAATCGTTCATGTTCGGGTTGCGGTACATCACACCCGCACTGAAGGTAGTTTTTTGATCTGAAAGTCTGGAATTGGGAATAAATGGATCATTAGGTTGCAGCGGACGAAGTTTTGAGCCGTCAAGTTCCTTTTGCAGCATTCCCGCATCCACACCGATACGCAACTGGGCGCCATTGGCCATGTTCAGGGCACCTGCCAGTGCTACACGCACATTGGTGTTCAGTTCATACGCCACCTTATCGGTATAATAGGAAATGCCTATACCTCCGAAGTTCACCTGTCCTTTCTTGCCGTTGATGGGCGCAGAAAATCCAAAACCGCTGGTGCGGGGGCCAACCTGAGTCTGAATCTGGCCTTTCGTGGGAAAAGCGGGCGTAGTGTATTCAAAGGTGCGGTCATCATATCCCCTCCACTGCTGGTGAGATATAGCATTCACGCACCATTTACCGCTTTCGCCTGCTACGGCAGGATTGTAAAACAACTTGTTGAAAGCAAAGTGCGTGAAATAAGGGTCCTGTTGCGCTGCAAGGGGCGATACACCCATAACAGCGAGTACAGTTCCGTAGGCCACCAGTCTCCTGATCTTCATCTTCTTTGTAGATTTTGACAATAGCTTCAAACGACAAATATGGAGAATTCTTCAAACGATTGCAACAAAACGTTGAAAGCAAATTAAAAAATGACCGGGCTTATGATATGAATCATTATTGACCGGCGAGAATGGCCTTTTTCAAGGACAGCATTTGCAAGGCTGTTTGCGCAGCTTCGCGCCCTTTGTGACCGTGGACTCCTCCAATTCGTTCCAATACCTGGGTTGCATTATTCACGGTAAGTACACCGAATATGCAGGGTTTTTTAAATTCCAGTCCAACCTGCAGAATTCCTTGCGCCGCGGAACCTGAAACATATTCAAAATGCGGCGTGTCGCCACGAATAACTGCACCCAGACAAATTACGGCATCGAAACCCGACTGAAAACACCATGCTGCTGTTACAGGGAGTTCAAAGGCACCAGGACATTCAAATATGCCTATGTGCGCGTCCAAGAACCCTTGTTCCTTCAGCACCGAGGTGGCGCCATCCAGGAGTTGTGTGGTAAAGTTGCTGTTCCAGGCTGTGTAAACAAGAGCAATCCGGCTATTGCCCGGCGTGGAAAGGTCTAAATGGGGATGGTATCCTTCTTTCCCCTGTGACATGTATTAGTTGTTGAATTCACCCATGCGGGCCTTGATACGATAAATATACTTATCAATATCATTACCGTCTGTGGTATTCCTGAATTCCTTTGCGATACGCTCATAACAGCGAAGTGCGTCTTTATCCTCACCTGCGTCTTCGTAGTGAATCGCGGCCATTTTCAGCATCGCCGGAGTAGTCATATCGTTTTTTGACATATCAGCAGCGGCTTCATAAGTACTTGCAGCTTTAGCTACATCACCTTTTTCCGCATAGCAAGAAGCCAATGCACCTTTTGCAGAGGGACCGAGGAAATTGTCCGTGAAATCGGCATCCTTCAGATAATCAATAGCTTCATCAAATTTGCCCGTCATGCGATAACTGATACCGGCCATTAGTGCCGCTTCTTTGCCGGATTGTGTTCCGGAATAATCGTCAGCCAGTTCCGGAGCTCCGGGGAAACCCTTACCACCCTTCAATACAGTTTGGAAGGAATCCTTGAAAAACACAGACCTGATTTTGAAAATATAGGCCTGCGCCTCCTTTTCCTGAGAGGGAATCCAGTAGTAGCGATATCCAAGGTAGGAACCTACAAGAGCTATTACAGCCACAGAAATAATGTTGACTTTTTTTCTGTTAACCGCGTACCAATCAGTGATTTTTTCGTTGATACCGGAGAAGAAGTTCTGTGATTCAGACATTTTTTTAGACCCGCGAAAATAATGATTTTACCTGCTTAGCCAAATTTCACTCTCTGATGAAGGGATAATCAGATTCAGCATACACTTCTGTAAACAACTCAGAGGAATCCGGATAAGGGCTGTTTTCTGAGAACACAACACTTTCGTTTACCACTTCAATGATGTTGTTTTCAATTTGCTCCAACTGTTCCTCAGTGGCGAATTTCATGCTGAGAATCTTGGCGCGAGTGGTTTCAATCGGATCGCGCTGTTTGTATTCATTCACTTCTTCCTTGGTGCGGTATGTTGCCGGGTCGCTCATGGAATGTCCGCGGTAGCGATAGGTTTTAATTTCAAGGAAGGTAGGCCCCATACCAGCTCTGGCATGTTCACAGGCTTTAAAGATGGCCTCATGAACCGTTTCCGGAGTCATTCCATCCACTTGGAATGAAGGCATATCGTAGGCGCTACCGATTTTATAGATATCGGGCATATTGGTAGTACGCTCCACCGAGGTACCCATCGCATATTCATTGTTTTCACAAATAAAAATCACCGGAAGTTTCCACAACATAGCCATGTTGAAGGTTTCATGCAGGGCACCCTGACGCACGGCGCCATCACCCATAAAAGCGAGGCATACGTTTTTAGTACCGCGGTATTGTTCAGCCAAGGCAATGCCGGCACCGAGCGGAATTTGCCCGCCTACGATACCATGCCCGCCATAAAAATTATGTTCCTTGCTGAACATGTGCATGCTTCCGCCCTTGCCTTTGGTGCAGCCTGTAGCCTTGCCATATAATTCAGCCATGACAGCATTGGCTGAAACTCCCATAGCCAGTGCATGACCGTGATCCCTGTAGGCGGTAATCACTGAATCTTCTTTGGTGATGGCCGTCATCATGCCGGCGGTGATGGCTTCCTGCCCGATGTACAGGTGGCAGAAACCTTTAATTTTCTGTTGTCCGTAGAGCTGCGCAGCTTTCTCTTCATAGCGGCGGACCAGCATCATATTTTCGAACCAGTAGAGATACTGCTCTTTGGTAAAGGCAGTTTTGGCGTTCTTACCCATAATCTGATGGTGCAAACATACAAAAGAGCCTTGGACCTGAAGCCTTAATTTTGCTGCAATGGAACTGCTGCGTTTGCACCTGCTTAATTACCGCAACCACGAGGCGCTCACGCTGGAGTTTTGTTCGGGCATCAATGGCATCAGCGGACCCAACGGAGCCGGCAAAACAGGCATTTTGGACGCCGTTCACTACCTGGCCAACTGCAAGAGTTATTTCAACGGACTGGACGCACCCCTTATGCGCCATGGCAGTGATTTTTTCACCCTGCGGGGCATATTTTCTTCGGAAGGCAAAGAAGAAGAAATTGTGATTCATGCTCCCGCTCAGGGAAAAAAAACCGTGAAGCGCAATGGGAAGGCCTATGAACGATTGACAGACCATATCGGGCTTCTGCAAACGGTGATGATTGCGCCCAACGATGTAGAACTGGTTTGGGGCGGCAGTGAAGAACGCAGGCGCTTCATAGACCTTACCTTAAGCCAGACCGATCGTTTTTATCTGGAAAGTCTGGTGCGCTTCCGGCAAAGCCTCGATCAGCGCAATGCCTTGCTCAAGGCATTAAAGGGTAAGCCTGCCGACCCCATTTTATTCGAGGCCATTGAACACCGGCTTGTTCCCGCAGGTAATGAGGTTTGCCGGATCAGAAGAGATTTCTTCCACGAGTTCACCCCCCTTTTTGAGGCGGCCTATGAAGGGATCAGCGGTAGTACCGAACGTGCCGGCCTGGAATATGTGAGTAACCTTGAACACCACAGCCTGCAGCAACTTCTTGACGAAAACAGACAAAAAGATTGCTTTTTAGAACGCACTTCTCGCGGTCCGCACCGGGATGATGTGGTATTTACGCTTAATGGATATCCTCTTAAACGCTACGGATCACAGGGACAAATAAAGAGCTTCGTGCTTGCACTGAAAGTAGCACAATACCGGTATTTCTTCTCGAAGAAGCGTCAAAAACCAATTTTGTTGCTGGATGATATTTTCGAGAAGATTGACGAGGAAAGGGCTGAATCTCTGATGAAGCTTGTGTCATCAGGAGATTTCGGTCAAATCATCATCAGCGATACGCATCCTGAGCGCGTACGCGCTCAGGTGGATGAACGTGCCATTGAGTCCAGATTTTATGCGCTGGACAAAAATGGTACGCTGATTATTTAATATCGAAGTTATTCATGAAAGCGGTAGTGAAATTACCGTTTCTGAAATCTTCATTCTGCATAATTTGCTGCTGCAGCGGAATGGTCGTTTTCACTCCTTCTATGATAAACTCACCGAGCGCACGTTCCATTTTTACGATGGCCTCTTCCCTGGTTTGGGCAGATACAATCAGCTTGGCAATCATGCTGTCGTAAAACGGCGGGATGGTATAGCCGGCGTAAATATGGGAATCCACGCGGGTGCCATGTCCGCCGGGCTTGTGCATTGAAGTGATTTTACCCGGGCTTGGACGGAAGTTATTATGAATATCCTCCGCGTTAATCCTGCATTCGATGGCGTGTTTCAGCGGGAAATAATCTTTACCCGAAATAGGGAAACCGGCCGCAATCAGGATTTGCTCTTTTACCAGGTCGTAATTAATCACTTCCTCCGTTACCGGGTGTTCCACCTGAATACGGGTATTCATTTCCATGAAATAGAAGTTCCGGTGCTTATCTACCAGAAACTCCACCGTGCCTACGCCTTCGTATTTGATGATTTCTGCCGCTGCTTTTGCTGCTGCGCCCATTTTTTCGCGTAGTTCGGGCGTCATAAAAGGAGAAGGTGCTTCCTCAATCAATTTCTGGTGGCGGCGTTGGATAGAGCAATCGCGTTCACTGAGGTGACAAACTTTACCATATTGGTCGCCTGCCACCTGAATTTCAATATGGCGAGGTTCCTCGATGTACTTTTCCATGTAAAGTCCATCGTTGCCGAAAGCGGCACCTGCTTCCTGTCTTGCGCTGTTCCAGGACGGCTCCAGTTCTTCTTCAGCCCAGATAATGCGCATACCGCGACCGCCGCCGCCGGCAGTGGCCTTAATAATAACCGGATAGCCGATTTTGGCAGCAATTTTCTTGCCCTCCTGTACGCTTTCCAGCAGGCCGTCGGAGCCCGGAATGGTCGGCACCCCTGCTTTTTTCATGGTGTCCTTGGCGTTGGATTTATCGCCCATGGCATCAATCTGTTCGGGCGTAGCGCCGATGAATTTAATGCCATGGTCCCTGCAAAGACCGCTGAACTTGGCGTTTTCGCTTAAGAAGCCATAACCCGGGTGTATCGCATCAGCATTGGTTATTTCTGCGGCGGCGATAATCCGGGGCATGTTGAGGTAGCTGTCTTTGCTGGCGGGCGGGCCAATGCACACCGCCTCATCGGCAAAGCGCACATGGAGGCTGTCGCGGTCGGCAGTGCTGTACACGGCCACCGTTTTAATGCCCATCTCCTTACAGGTACGGATAATACGCAGGGCTATTTCCCCGCGGTTTGCGATGAGGATTTTCCTGAACATGAACTGTTGATTAAGCAGGTTCTACCAGGAACAGAGGCTGGTCATATTCAACTGGAGATGAATTATCTACCAGTACCTTCACGATGCGGCCACTCACTTCGCTTTCAATTTCATTGAAGAGCTTCATAGCTTCGATGATACAAACCACCTTACCCGGTTTCACTTCATCGCCCACCTGCACAAAGAAAGGAGAATCAGGGTTGGGAGAACGGTAAAAGGTGCCAATCATGGGTGATTTGATGGTAATAAGATTGCTCTTGCTTTCCGCGGCAGGTGCTGCAGGAGTAGCGGGCGCAACCGGAGCGGAGGGCATAGCAGCGGCCGCGGGAACCGCAGGCAGCGGTTGTGCCACTGGTAAGGCCTGAACCTGCGTTACTGTGGTAACCGCAGCAGGGTTCTTCTTGATGACCAGTTTGAAGTCTTTTTGACTGATTTCCACTTCATCAACCCCCTGGGAAGATACGAATCGGATCAGTGCCTGTATCTCTTTCAAATCCATGTTTCTCAATCTTGAAATGAGGGGCAAAGAAAGAAAAAAAAGCGCACATGGCGTGCAATCTATTTTTGAGGCCGGAATTTGCTGCTGTTCAGGGTCTGTAAACCAGTCCCAATTGCACCACGCCCTTGGCAATTCCCGTTTCCATCATCATACCCAGATGCTCCGTGGCCATAAGCCGGAAGCCTATGGTCAAATCCATGCCCAGGTTAAATGGTATCAGCAATACTTCTTCTTTGAACTTATTCCCTGATGAGGGATTTGAGGTTGTTTCTTTAATTCGGTCGCGTCTGTAACCTACACCAAATCCAAGATACGGGTCAAAAAACCGGCCCGGCTTCATGTGGTAATTGACCCGAGCCAAGGCGCTCCAGCCGTTGTAAGTGCCGGTTCCTGTGGTATGGGCAAAGGTATCTGTCCATTCATTTTTCAGGCTCATAAAGGCAAAATTCACCCCGAATCCAAGGTTGTTACTTAGCGCCCACTCCCCTTTTGCCATGAGCGGTCCTGTGGATGTGCGTATCTGGTTCGCTTTTTCTACACCACTGGCTTCAAAGGTGCTGCGAAGAAAATTCCCGAAGCCATAGGCTACACTGATAAAGGCATCTTTTTCCGCGAAGGCCGGTCGTTCACCGGAAATAAGCCTTACCGCTTCGGTTTTACGTCTGGTGGTGTCGGTAGCGCTGAGGGTAATGTGGTGCGCGACAATAAGCGCGAAGCAGAGCAATAATTTTCTGAGCATGGAGGCGAAATTCAGGCTTGAATAACACCTTCGCCTTGATGAATATCAGAAATTCAAGTGAAAAGCATTTGCTTAAAGTGGAATATTCCCATGTTTTTTGCGGGGAAGATTCCTCACCTTATTTTCCAGCATGCTGAAGGCCTCAATCAATCTGGCACGGGTTTCTTCGGGAT
>JAGWYC010000081.1 GCA_018969565.1 Bacteroidota bacterium
CCTGCACTTACCGCGCTGGCCACTCCATTAATATATAAGGAGTCCATCTGGCAATCAAGCACAAAGGTGCCGGCACCCGGACAACGCACACCATAGGTCACCCAGAAGTAGGCCGAACCGGCGCAGTTAATTTTCTGGTTGATGTTGAAGGCAAAGCTTCCGTTAGGACCAACTCTTGTTCCGAGCAATACCGGACTGCTGTAGTTCAGGTTGCCCGCAGTGTACCAAAGTTTGGCCGTATCAATACTGGTTGTGGCGCTGGTAGTTCCGCTGGTATTGAATACCAGTCGGTTGATGTTCACCGGTGCTGTGCTGCTCAGGCTGCTCAGGGCAATCTGTGAACGCAGGATTTGCGCATCCCTGGTTCCGGAATTTACCGCAGCAGTGGATGGATGTGTTACTGTGATGGTAGCAGTGGCTGTGGAGCCTGACGGCACACTTCCGTTGAACTCATCAGCACCGATATCCGGTGTTACCGCATTGCGGCTCTGACTTTCCACATCGGTCATGAAGCCATCAATGAATCTTCCTCCTCCTTCTGCAAAGGTGGCTGTTGCGCTGTTCACCAGCAGGAAGTTGCTGCTGGTATAGCTGGTTGCCTGGAAGGCAACGGCACCCAGCACACTATTCGCGTCGCGCTGCGGCGAGGCCGTCAGTCTGCTGGTGAACAGACACATAGTAGAATCCGCAAGGGCGTCAGCGCTGTTCCTGTACACAGGATACTTAGCCCGAGGCGTGGGATTCATATAATAAAGGTTGTTGTTACTGCGGTCGGTGTAATTGGTATTGGTGATACCGGTTGTGGTCTTCCAGAATCCTGCCGTATATGCTGTGGTGGCTGAACCCGGTGTTGAGCTGTTGTAGAAAATGTTGTTAAACACATCCACCGCTCCACTTGAGCCGGTCCAGAATAAGGCTGCAGTACTGAAACTGCTTGCGCTTCCGGAAGTATTCAGATATACCGTATTGTTGAAAATAAGAGCCGGAAGCGAAGGCGTTGACGACATGGAAACCTCAATACCTGCCGCCGAAACAATGGAAGGCGCGGTGGTACTGATGTTGTTCGGACCGCTGATGTTGGCAACACGGTTGTTCCATACCGTGTAGTTGCCATAGCCACCTACGGCAATACCACGACCATAGCCATAGGTACTCAGGTTGCTGATGTCAGAAATGATGTTTCCTCCGACAAAAATCCAGTTGGTGGTGGATGAAACCGAAAAGTTCAAACCGGTGGCAATCGAGTTCGCCGTAGATGTGGAATTGGTCACCACCCGGCTGATGCGGTTGCGCATAATGAATGAGGTATCGCCTGTAGAAAGGGAGAAATCGATACCTACTGCCGTGGTCGTAGAGGAAGTTCTGTTGGTGTACAGCGAGTCAACGATGTTGTCATTGATTTCAAGGTAATCACCATAACCTGAATACAATCCTCGGATACTTCCAAAACCATGGATTCTCCTGATGATGTTGTTGTTCATAATCAGGTTGTTGGTGGAAGTTGTACCGTGGCGAATGCCCTCAACCGTTACTAACGAAGTACTGTTCTCCGGTCCATAGATTCCGAACACTGTGTTACCGCGTATAAAATGCGTGCCATTTGCCGGTGATCCGAAATCATAGTAACCGTAGTACGTTCCGGTACCGGTGCTGCCAGGCGCAATAACAAAGTTCGCAATGGTATTGGAATCCACCTGATACCAGGGGGCTGACACACTATTCAAAATACCATAGCTCGTTGTGCCATTATTAAAGATATAGATACCATCAGCAGGATTCAGGCCACCTATCACGTTCCGGCTGATTTCATACCCTTTTACATAGGAAGTACTGCTTGTTGCCTGAATACCGGTGAACTGATATCCGCTGGTATCATCAATCATGATGTTCTGGCGGATCTGTGGTTTTTCGGCACAGCCGCTGCTGTTACCCCATAGAATGCCGGTGAAGTTGCCGGTGCTGAAGGTTACCCTTGAATTGGTAATCCGGTTGCCATTTATCTGTAATCCATCCTTTACGTAGGTTGTTGCACCGATGCCAATAAAGCTTCCGTTGGCATTGAAACAACGGTCAATCGTATTGTTGTTTATTGACATCCTGCACACACCGCCCAGGTCGGTAAGTGCTCTGATGCCGTAAACGGTTGAACCGCTCACCAGGTTATTCCTCACAATTACAGTGTTGTTGCTGCAATTGGTATTGGCATTGTTTGTGCCTTGTCCGGAAATCCAGATGCCATTGATACCCGTGCTTGCAGGAATAGAAGTGTAGCCGATTTGGTTGTTGTTATCTACCCTGTTGAACTGAAGCAGTACGTTGTGGAGGTTATAGGCTTTAATACCGTTCTCTGCAAAACCAATCACCAGGTTTCCCCTGGCCGCGGTACTTCCACCTATGATGATATCCCTGTCCAGGTAATTGTAAGGTATAGTACCGTCCACGGCGCCTCTGAACAAGATGCCGGTGTAGGCATTAATCACCGTATCACTTTCAATGGTATCTGCCTGACAACGACCTGAGGCCGCAATGGGCGTAATGGTTGTGGTCAATGCATTGTTGGCCGCAGGCACGAAGGCGATGCCCTTGTTACCATTCTCGAACAGGGTCGGACCTCCGCTGAAAACAGGCGCTGCAAACCAAATGCGGCTGTTGCGAATGCTTACATTCTGCGCGGCATTGATATTGGTCGGACGGAACACAATGAAACCGGCTTCCATCTGGGCAGCGCCGCTGGTATTGGAATCTGCCAGGTTGATTCCGTCAATGGTCACGTAGTCAGAACCATGTAAAGCCCAGATATAATCCACCGTAACCGAACTGGTACTCATGGTATTGGTACCTACTCCGGCCGTAATCTGTGGTTTCGCACCGCTGCCAAACGCCATAAATCGAATTGGATTCGCCGCAGTTCCGGTTGTGGTCAGGTTGATACCTGCAGCAGGGGCTGTTTCTCTGTGGCCCCTGGCTACATATACGTTCACAGGACCGCTGATGACACCACTGTTCAGGGCATTCACTATGGAGTTTATGGTCGGATAACAACTGCTGGGTACCAGGTAATTACCGCTGAAGCTGGTGCCGGTTCCTACAGTATAGGTGAAGTTGGCACCGGCGTTATTACCCAGGTTCAGGGTTGCCATGTCATGGGCGCTTTCACCAAATGAAGTCACATCTGAACGGATGGCCGTAAGCGATTTGGGAGATGTGTATATATAATAATATAAGGAGGTACCTGCGGCAAAACAGGGAACCATTCCACGGGCACTGCTGCCGCTCACGGTCATCTGCACCACAGTAGAGGTACTGAATGTAGCACTGGTGCTGTAACGCAGATACACGTTCTCACCTGTTGCCGGAGCAGCGCCAAGAACCGCAGTTACCAATACACTGTTGCCGGCATTTACCGAACCCGCTGCAGGGCTTTGAGAAACAGAAGTGATGCTCACCGGGTTGAAAGAGGTTTCAAGCACCGACATATTTTCGTTTACCGGAGTGGCTCCGGTGCTGCGCTCCGTGATGTTTACCGTATAGTACCTCCCGGAAACTACGGCCGGCAAGAACCCGCCGGTACCGCCGGATGAACCATTATAGGTCGCAGTGGCCGTGGTTGCCGGAAAAGCGGTGTTTGGCGCAATGAACTGATTGTAACCCGCCAAGGTCACCGGCCCACTGTATGGACGCCAGTTCGTGGTGTAATTGGGTGTAGTGGCAGTGCCTGTGGCAAACTCCCACTTCCTGGCACCTGAACTCGCTGCAGATGTAGCCTGTAGGCGAACCTGCCTGAAAGCGCCTCGGTCGGTTAGGTTATAAGTAGTGTATGAACCATTAACCAATTCTGTTCCTAGTACCGTTGCCTGAGCAGACACAGTCTGTGAACTGTTCACAAAAACCAAGGCCGCAAATGCCGCCGTGATTGCTTTGTAGAATTTATGCATAGGTGTTTTTCTTTTCGCTTTTCCACGAAGAAGAAGGACAAACTTACCCCCAGCTACCTACGCACAATCCACTTCCCCGAACGACAAATATATACATCACAGGTATTGCTTCAGTATTTACACGGATATTTTTTGATTTTCGTAGAGTTTTTTTTGCTGTTCATAAAACTTGGTTATTAAGCATGTTTTAAGATTTGCTCCTGTTTTCGGATTCAGGCACAAGAATGGATCTTTGGAGCTCCATACGACGATGCTATCCGAAACAGTATCTCAGTGGTATAAAAGCCGCGGCTGGAGGCCATTTCCTTTTCAACTGGAAACAGCAGGGATTTATGCTGAATTGAAGGGAGGCTTGCTGCATGCCCCCACCGGAAGCGGTAAGACTTTTGCCTTGGGTATTCCTGCCATTGCACTGCATGCTCAACGCCATGAGAAAGGCCTGCGCATTCTGTGGATTACCCCGCTGCGGGCCCTCAGTTCCGATATCTGCTCCGCCCTACAGGAAGCGGCCGATGAACTTGGTACCGGATGGAAAGCCGCCATCCGCCATGGCGATACCGCCACTTCTGCCAAGAAGCAACAGGACCTGATTCCCCCGGAAATCCTGGTTACTACCCCTGAAACACTGCACCTGCTTCTGGCCCGGAAAGACATTCAGAAACGCTTTTCCGCGCTGGATGCCGTTGTAGTGGACGAATGGCATGAACTGCTGGGCAGCAAACGCGGCGTTCAGGTCGAACTGGCCCTGGCGGCGCTCAGAAACCTGCGTCCGGAACTGAAAGTCTGGGGTATTTCGGCTACCATTGGCAATATGCAAGAAGCCCTCGGTGTGCTGCACCCAGCGGGCGGAAGCGCCAAGCTCATCAGTGCCGGAACCGTGAAAAAAACGGAAATGCACACCCTCATGCCCGATGAACTGGAACGCTTCCCCTGGAGCGGACACCTGGGCATCAGACTGCTGGAAAAAGCCGCAAAAATTATTGAAGAATCCGGTTCGACGCTGGTGTTTACCAATACCCGCAGTCAGTCGGAAATATGGTATCGAAGCCTGTTGGAACACAACCCCGGCCTGGCCGGACGCATCGCCATGCACCATGGCTCATTGAGCGCCGAACTCCGCAGTTGGGTTGAAGCACAATTGCATCAGGGCAACCTGAAGGCCGTAGTCTGTACCAGCAGCCTCGACCTGGGTGTGGACTTCCACCCCGTAGATACGGTCATCCAGATAGGCAGCCCCAAAGGCATGGCCCGCTTCATGCAAAGAGCAGGCCGCAGCGGCCACCGCCCCGAAGCCCAAAGTCGCATCTACTTCCTGCCCACCCATAGCCTGGAACTCATTGAAGCCGCTGCACTCCGCGCCGGTATGGAAAGTGAACTGGCCGAACAGCGTATTCCCAAGGTGCGCTCTTTTGATGTGCTCCTGCAATTCCTGGTCACGCTGGCCGTCGGAGATGGCTTTGAACCTCGGGAAACCCTCCGTCTCGTTCAGGGAACACATGCCTTTCAAAGTATCACTGAAGAAGAGTGGAACTGGTGCATCGGATTTCTTACCACCGGCAATGCTTCGCTGGAAGCCTATGACGAATTCCGTAAACTGCATCGTGTAGGCGACCGTTATTACATCACCAGCAGAAAAGCCGCCATGATGCACCGCCTGAACATTGGCACCATCAGCAGCGAACAAAGCATCAGCGTACGTATGCAGGGAGGCGAACACCTCGGCAGTATTGAAGAATATTTCATCTCACGCCTGAAACCCGGAGATACTTTTGTGTTTGCAGGCCGCACGCTTGAATTCATTCGACTGGAAGGCATGGTCGCCTTTGTGCGCAAAACGCAGCGCAAAAGCTCGCTGGTGCCCAGTTGGATGGGCGGCAGGATGAGCCTGAGCAACGAAGTGAGCAGCCTGCTGCGCGCACAAATTGAACAATGGCAAAGCGCAGACAGTATTGAAATGCTTAAGGTCAAACCTCTGCTTGAATTGCAGGCCCAACGCTCCGGCGTTCCGGGCAGCGATGAATTGCTTATCGAAACCCACCAGACTGAACGCGGCCACCACCTGTTTGTGTTCCCGTTTGAGGGCCGCATGGTACACGAAGGCCTGGCCATGTTGCTGGCTTACAGGCTCAGCAAGATCCGCGAGGCTTCCTACTCCCTGGCCATGAACGACTACGGGTTTGAACTGCTCAGCGCTGAACCTATTCCGCTTATGGAAGGCCTGGAAGAAAACCTGTTCGGCACCGAACTACTTGCCGAAGATTTGTACGCCTGCACCAACTACAGCGAACTCACCCGACGGCGCTTCAGCGATATCGCCGCCATCAGCGGGCTGATTTACCGCGAACTGCCCGACCGTGTGCTCAAAGCGCGCCACCTGCAGGCCAACGCCAAACTCTTCTACGAAACATTCAAAACCTACGAGCCCGATAACCTCCTGCTCCGCCAGGCTGAGGAAGAGGTGTACTACGACCAACTGGAGGAACACCGCCTCAGGGCCGCGCTGCACCGCGCCGGAAAAAGGAAACTCATCCTGAAGCACTGCACCCGCTTCACACCTTTCGCCTTCCCCATCATGGTAGACAGCATGTCGCGTGAAATGCTCAGCAACGAAGGACTGGAGAAGCGCATAGAACGTATGTTGCGTGAAGCCACCAAAGATTAAACCGCGTTCAGGGAACTTTGCATTTACCTGACGCTCCAATCCGGTATTCATTATTTCCATGTGTCATTCCATCAATACCCTGAAAAACACCCTGCTGTTATGTGTTTTTTTTCTGTGGAATCAGATCTCTGCCCAGACTTGCGGCAAGTACGACTTCCTGGAGGCATTCATCCTCGACATACGCCACGAAGGCGAAAGCAAACAGGCCCGCGATGTGGAAGTATGGCTGAAGGATATGCGGAGTAATCAAGCAATCAAGCGCATTCTTCCAAATGAACAAATCCGGCTGAATGGCCACGTGGAATACCCCCGGGCCGGCAAATACTATCTGGTTGATTTCCGCTCCACACCATACAGTAAACCTGAACCCATATTCGTGGCCATAGTCATTTACAACAATGACACCTTTACCTACCGCCTCCCCTATGAAACCAGGGTGCATACCTGCTCCCAGCATCTGTACGAAAAAAGAAAGGAATGGAGCGATACGCTGCGCTCCATGAATGGAAAGGCACATACACCCTTCCGCATTACCCTCGGACAAGCCCCGGAAAATGCCCCATTGCGCTTCCCTCTGGAGGAGGTGCTGGCACAGCCCGTATGGCATAGAACCTATGACGAGCTGAACAGACCCTGCGATATGCTTCAGAAAATCCTGATGCTCGATGCGCGCAGCCTCAACACTGTCCAGGTGATTGCTGCAGGTACCGGGTTTTGCGTCGGGACCAACGAGGAGGCGCAGCATTTCCGGCGTCTGGATGTTTACGGCGATAACCCGAATGGCATTCCCGACCTCTTCTTCACCCGGCTGAAGGTTGAGCGCAACAGGCCATTACCTGATGAGATTTACCGTGATTTCTGGCTGTTCAGCCAACGCCATCAGCTTTGGTACCGCAGCAACCTGCTCAGCGAATATGCCAATGTGGAACTCGACAAAGAAGGTTTCCCCACGCGCGCTGAATATGAGGACTCTTCCGGCGTGATCATCATCAGGCGCTACCTATGCGATGGCAAACGCTGGCAGCTTGCTTCCACTGAACGAAGATATCCGCCCGCGCCCCCCGAAAAGCCAAAACCCCGATATGACTGGTGCTTAAGTGTAGAAGGGCCTGCGTACCGAAACAAATCTGTTCAAGTCGGAACCTCCAATCAGCCGGAAGATGTTTATGTGCGAGACACCTTCCTGATAAAAAACCACTGCGACCGCAGCATCAAACTGGAATGCCGCGATGCCAACGCCTGGATGCTGAAGATACCAGACGCCATCGGACCTTACCGAACCCTGAGTCTTGTGTTTGAAGCGCGTCATCCGCTCGATCCGAATACCCTTTCCTCCCATCAACAAATATTCAACCTGCAGAGTACAGCCGGGCAAAGCATCAGCCTTGGTATTCAATACTACCTGGCCGGTTTGAACACCGTGGTTCGCGAGTCCTCCGGAGTGGTGATTGCTTACAAAAAGCGCTACCCTGAAACATTCAGCAACCTGAACGTACTGGTCAATCAT
>JAGWYC010000082.1 GCA_018969565.1 Bacteroidota bacterium
TTATGAAATACAATCCAAAAATCCACCATCGAAAGTCCATCCGGAAGAAGGGCTATGACTATGCCCAAAAGGGGCTTTATTTTATTACGATTTGTTGTCAGGACAGAATTTGTCGCTTCGGAAAGGTGATAAATGGCAAGATGCAGCTCAACGCCTTCGGTCAGATTGCGCATGATGAATGGATGCGCACTTGTAAACTCCGCGATAATGTCGAACTGGGCGAATTCGTCATCATGCCGAACCACATGCATGGCATCATTCGAATCACCCGCCGCGGCGTATCGCATACGCCGCAGTACCCCGTAGAACATGAAAATCCGGATTTTATTTCGAATTCGAACATGGAACGCGGATGTCCACCCATTTCGGATGATTATGATCACCGGAATGAAATGGATTTGAAAAATGGGGAAATGGGCGTATTGGATTTTGGGAATGATGATAGGGGCGTATTGGATTTTGGGAATGATAACAGGGGCGTATGCGATACGCCCCTGAGGTCGCCGTCGAATACCATCGGGGCGATGGTGCGCGGGTATAAATCCGCTGTTACAAGGCAAATACGTTTATTGGGATTTACGGGGAAATTATGGCAACGCAATTACCACGAACATTTCATCCGCACCAATCTGGCCTATTACCGCATTTCACGGTATATCCGGGAAAATCCGGGGAACTGGTGAGGTGATTTACCCCTCACCCCAACTCCAGCAACTCCGACGAGCGCAGTTTTGTGTCGTATAAGGCAACAGTCGGGGTACCGAATACGCCGGCTACTTCGCCCGGATTGAGAAAAAGGCAACTGCCAAAGCGCTGTTTCTCGGCTTTGTGGGTGTGGCCCGCGAAGACCGCGTCGAACCAGCCGGTTCTGGCCAGCGGTACCGCATAGAAGGGATAATGCGTGATGCAGATCCGGATGCCGTCAAGGGTAATCAGTTGCTGCTCGTCGCCGCCGTATTCTCCGTAAATGCGAAATTTAGGGTTGCCATTCACTGCGCGGCTGATGGCAAAGCGGTCGCCGTCGTTGTTGCCGAACACGGCATGCACGGGCCCGTTCCATGCCGCCAGCCTGCGTGCGCTGAAGGGCGAGCAGAAATCGCCGCAGAACACCAGTTCTTCAACAGCTTTTTCCTCAAAAAGCGTCAAGGCTTGTTCCAGTTTGTTCAGGTTGTCGTGTATATCAGACAGGATACCGATGATCATGGGAGAAGGATGGCTAAGAAGCCGCAAAATAACGCCCGGACGGAGTAATTTTGCAGCCGATTTTCCCATAGTCTTATGGCCATTATCATCACCGAAGAATGTATCAACTGCGGCGCCTGCGAGCCGGAATGCCCCAATAACGCCATCTATGAGGCCGGCGTGGACTGGTCCATTGCAGACAATGTGAAGGTTAAAATTCAAGGCCCTTATACCCTGCAGGATGGAACCGTTGTGGATGCCGCTGATCATCATGCAGCCATCAGCAATGAAGTATATTACATCGTTCCAGATAAGTGTACCGAGTGCATCGGCTTCCACGAAGAGCCCCAGTGCGCGGCGGTTTGTCCGGTAGATTGCTGTGTGCCCGACCCCGACCACCGGGAATCTGAAGCTGATTTGCTTGCGCGCAAGGAGCGTCTGCACCTCTGATGGATTCTTTGATACGCTGCAACGTTTCCTGGGCGCCGCTCAGAAAGGAAGCCGACAGCCGAAGCGAAATGACCAGTGCTATTTTGTACGGCGAAGCCGCTACCGTTCTTGAAGATTCCGGCGACTGGCTTTTTGTTGAAACCCGATTTGACCATTACCGAGGCTGGGTCAACAAGCTTCAGATGAAAGGAGTTGAAAACGACTCCCGGATGCAAGTGGTGCGTGAATCTCTGCACCTGAACAACGGAAGACATCAGTTTTATCTTCCCGCGGGAAGTGAAATACCTGAAGGAACATCTTTGTTGATTGGCGAGGAACGCTATCCCCTGCCGGATTTAAACCATACACCCACCATGTCCGTGCGCAGCCAGATGCTCACTGAAGCCCGCACCTGGATTGGTGCGCCCTACTTATGGGGTGGCAGAACCATCTGGGGCTGTGACTGCTCCGGATTCGTGCAGGTTATTGCCAAAACCCATGGCATCGCGCTGCCCAGAGATGCCTCACAGCAAATTAGTTGCGGCAAGGAAGTCGCCTTTGAGCAGCAGCACCCCGGCGATTTGGCCTTCTTCAGCAACGAACAAGGCGCGATCATTCATGTAGGCATCTGCACCGGAGGCCACAGCATCATCCACGCCAGCGGCGCAGTGCGGGAAGACATGCTCGACGAGCGCGGCATCTTCCATGAAGGACTGAATCGCTACAGCCATCGCCTGCACAGCATCAGAAGCATCATTTAATAAACAGAACAGCCTTACATGGCCTACGAACAGGAAATAAGCCGTCGCAAGACCTTTGCCATCATCTCCCACCCCGACGCGGGTAAAACCACCCTGACCGAAAAGCTGCTGCTGTTTGGCGGACAAATCCAGTCGGCAGGTGCCGTTAAATCCAATAAAATCACCAAGGCCGCTACTTCCGACTTCATGGAAATCGAGAAGCAGCGCGGTATATCGGTGGCTACCTCGGTGATGAGCTTTGAATACCGTGGCAAATTGGTGAACATCCTCGACACCCCGGGTCACAAAGACTTCGCCGAAGATACCTACCGCACCCTGTCGGCGGTGGACAGCGTAATCCTGGTGATTGACAGCGTAAAAGGGGTGGAAGAGCAGACCGAAAAGCTGATGGAAGTATGCAGGATGCGGGCCACGCCGGTGATTACCTTCATCAATAAAATGGATCGCGACGGCAAGGATCCCTTCGACCTGCTGGATGAAGTGGAACAAAAACTGAACATCCATGTACACCCTATGAGCTGGCCCATCAACAGCGGCCGCGATTTCAAGGGCGTGTACCTGATACCGAGCCATTCCCTCAACCTCTTCGAAAGCAACAAAACCAAGAAAGCCGATGAGTTTATCAGCGTGGCCGGTGTGAACGATCCGCAACTGCCGGAGCTGATTGGCGAACGCAATGCTTCGAAGTTGCGCGAAGACATAGAACTGATTGACGGAGTTTATGGGGAACTGAACCGGCGGGACTATCTCGAGGCCCATACCAGTCCGGTGTTTTTCGGTTCGGGTTTGAACAATTTCGGGGTGCAGGAACTGCTGGAAACCTTCCTGGAACTGGCCCCCACCCCTGTGCATCGCCCTGCTGCCGAGCGCCTGGTGGAGCCTACGGAAGCAAAATTCAGCGGCTTCGTGTTTAAGATTCACGCGAATATTGACCCTCGCCATCGTGACCGCATCGCCTTCCTGCGCGTGTGCAGCGGCAAATTCGAACGCAACAAGCCCTACCGCCACGTGCGCCTGGGTAAGGATTTGCGTTTTGCCAACCCATATACCTTCCTGGCGCGATCCAAAGAGGTGGTGGAAGATGCTTATGCCGGAGATGTAGTGGGATTGTACGACACCGGAAACTTCAAAATAGGCGATACCCTTACCGAAGGCGAAATGCTGCACTTCAAGGGCATTCCCAGCTTTTCTCCGGAAATATTCAAGGAACTCATCAACCTCGATCCGTTGAAGAGCAAGCAGTTGGAGAAGGGCATTGAACAACTTACCGAAGAAGGCCTCGCTCAGTTATTCCGCCAGGAGCCCGGAAACCGCAAATACATCGGTACGGTGGGCGAACTGCAGTTTGAAGTATTGCAGCATCGCCTGGAGCACGAATACGGTGCTAAATGTCGTTTTGAGCCGCGCAGCATTTACAAGGCCTGCTGGATGGGCGGAGATGAAGATGCCATACGAGACTTCATGAAGTTCAGGCAGAACAACATCGCCTGGGACAAGGATAATAATCCGGTGTATCTGGCCGAAACACAGTTCACGCTGCGCATGACCCAGGACAACAACCCGAAGATACAATTCCGCACCATGGTCGAAGTGACCGAAGCCGCGCAATGAGGGTTGGTGAGCGTTTGTCATAGTGCCTGCCCCTACCGTAGTTCGATAAACTCACTATGACGCGTAGCAGTTTGGTCGGGGAGCCTGTCATAGTGAGCCTGTCATAGTGAGCCTGTCATAGTGAGCCTGTCATAGTGAGCCTGTCATAGTGAGCCTGTCATAGTGAGCCTGTCGAACTACGAACCATAAGTTGTCCTTCCCTTCCCTTTGGCTTCGCTCCCCCATCCCCACAGTGTCTTGCTGCGCAATCCAGTGGGGGCAAGCGATTGCTACACAACTCGGTGGGAGCCGCCCCTCGACAAGCTCGGGATTACAGGAGGATGACAGGAATTGATAGCTCTGGAAGACAGCGAATTCCAATTAAAACATTCTGCGCAACAGACGCCGAGCGTAGTTGATTCTCGGAATAAAATCTCCCGCCTGTATACCGTGTTTCCGCAGGAGTCTCCGCCACACCATCAGCAGGATACAAAGGAACCCGAAACCGGCGGCGATGGCCGCACCCTGTAAGCCGTAGCGGGGTATCAGCCACAAGGAAAGCAAGAATTGAACCACCCAACCGCTTACATTGGCCAGAAGCAGATGCCTGAAATCATTGGCGGCATGGAGTAAATGACTGGGCAGGGTGCTGGCTGAAAGCAACAGAATTACCGGCAACAAAGGCAGCAGTACCGTACGAAATCCTCGGAACTCCGCACCAAACAGGGCCATATAAACCGCATCAGGCAGAAAAAGTAAAAACAGCACTGCCAAGGTCGTTCCGCACACGCTCAGGCTGTGGTAGCGACGCAACAGATTTCGCGCATAGGCGGCATCCGGGCGCAATACCATGCGCATGTGGGCCACGCTGCCCAGGCTGTTGCCAAATATCCACACGGCATCAGCGATTACCAGCGCATTGCTGTATCGTCCCGTTTCACTATTCCCCAACCAATAATCAATCAGAAACAATGCCGCACGGTAATTCAGAAATTGCACCAAATGACCCAACTGCGACCACCAACCGGCAGCGAATAATGCACGCGGCATATTCAGTGAACCCGGAATTCCCGAACGAAGACGCGGCAAGGTCAACATCCACGCAATCAGGGCGGCCATTGAAAAGGCCATCACTGTCCCCTGAACACGTCCAGTTTCCTGCTGAAAACACAAGAAAAGTGCAGCAACCATGAGCATTTTCAGCAGCTCATAAATCAACTGTGCCCTGTTGCGGCTGCGCATATCGCCCAAGCCCTGCAACAGCGAATAGTGTATGGTCAGCAGGCCCAATGGGAGGGCCATCAGTAAAGACATCCAAAGGTGCTGCTTTCCTGACAGGTACATGACTGTAGCTGAAAACAGCAGCACCGCACCCAGCCAAAGGTAACTGCCCGGCCAAAGCCGTTGTACCCCGAATCTCGGAGTGAGGTTTACCAGGGTGCTGCCGCCTACAAATTCACTGGCAATCATCATCACTTGAACCAAGGCCAGCAGGATGCTCAGCGTGCCTCTTCCCTCCGCGCCCATAAACCTGGAACACAACACCACCGTGCCAAAACCGGCTGCGGCGGCCAGCAGACGTGCCATGAGGGTTCCGAATACAGCGTTGCGCAACAAGGTTCAGGATTTAATATGCTGAAGAAAAACGCTATACGTGGCACAGCGGAACACAAACCCGGCCAGCGTTGCATCCCGTTCTAATGTATGACCTTCCAACTTCAATAATGCAGTTTTATGCACACCACATTCCGGCAAAGCATCTATCCAAGAAAGCATGAATGGCAGTGCCTCGGCAGTCAGGGCCGCATCGGGCATGGAAAATCCTTTCTTGTCCTTACGCCAGCTTATACTTTCAGGTATGTATGCCTGTGAAAGTTCCCTCAGCGGATATTTGGTAAAACCATTCCGGATTTTGTTTTCTGACGGAATAGACCAGGCCATTTGCGCCAGAATTTGGTCATCGGCAAAGGGATTACGCGATTCCACACTGTGTGCCATACTATTGCGGTCTTCCCATTGCAGCATTTGACCCAGTTTCATGCCGTAATAATCATCTTTCAGCCTTCCGTCCAGAAGCGCATCAGGCAAAATGGGTTCCGGCAGGGATTCAAATAAATCAGCATGCACAAAGGAAGTAAACGATTTGCGCCTGAGCGCGCGAAGTTGCCAACGGTCTGCGCCTAAACGCCGCTGCAATCCGTCCTTCAGACGCAGTTTCATCCACTCCACGGTATTGAGTCCGGAATTGGCTAAATGAAGCAGGAACTCTTTCCGTTGTTTCCATCCCACATCTCGGAACCAGGCCGGTAAATATGCGGGGTAGCCAGCAAACAGCTCATCAGCACCTTGTCCGTTGAGCATTACTTTGATTCCATGTGCGTTTGCTGCAGTGCAAAGCCGATAATGTGCCAGATTATTCCAGGCTGCTGCCGGAAGATCGGCTGCGGCAACTAATTGAGGGATGAGCCTTGCATCTTGGGCTCCAATGGAAACTTCAATGCGTTTGACACCGGTAAATCCGGCAATTTGCCGCTGCCATTCACTTTCGTCAACATTGGGATCGGAGGAAGTGGCACTGAAGGCCAGCATTCCTGGTACTTGTTTTGGAAAAAGTGAGGCGGCCACGCCTAAAATCAGCGAGCTGTCAAGCCCTCCGCTGGCAGCAAAACCCACGGGTACTTCTGCTTCTATGCGCTGCTGAACCGAACGGCGCAACACCGTTTGCAACGTTTCAGACAGCCTATTACCCTGATGTGAAATCAGCTTTTCATGATGTAGTTCCGCATCCTGCAGACGAATCTGCAAAACGCTTCCTGGTTCCAATGCGTAAATATCCTGAAACCAGGTATCCCGATGAGTGTTCAGCGTCCGACCATAGGTAAGAAATGTGGCAGCCTGCTGCGGGTTGATATGAACTTGTTGCTGTAACTCCCTGAGGACTTTCGTTTCGCTGCTGAATGCAAAAAAATCAGGCGTATCCAGATAAAACAGGGGTTTCACGCCGGGTGAATCACGAAACAAGGTCCAGGTGCCTTCTTTCGCATCGGCAATACATCCCGCAAAGAATCCGTTGATGCGACTTAGAAACGCAGGGCCTTCTTCCATCCAGCCTTTCAATAGCACTTCGGTATCAGAATGGCTGAAAAAACGAACCCCTTTTGATTGCAATTGGTGTTTCAGTTCACGGAAGTTGAAAATTTCTCCGTTGAATATCAGGCGGTAACGCCCTGTTTCATCGGCCATGGGCTGATGTGCGTTCTGGGAAAGGTCCACAATGGACAAACGGCGATGGCCCATGGCGGCGATAGCCTGGTCTGTAATCAGCGTAGCTTCTGTGATTTGCAGATGCTGCGGAAAGGCACCTGCTGCGGTATCATCCAGACGGACATCAGAAAATCGTTGGCCTTCCGGCATCAGGAAACAGGCACCTTCACTGTCGGGGCCGCGGTGCTTTAGCTGCCTGTTCATGCGGCTGATGCGGGGCAGCGCAGCCTCGGCATTTCTGTTTTTCCTGATATATCCGTTGATGCCGCACATGTTCAGCAGAGTTCTTTTATCCAGTGGTCGAAAGCATCCAGCAAGGCTTTCTGATTGAACAGTTGTTGTGCTTCAGCAGCAATCCGGGCATGGTCCCATGGCTGACTTCCTGCACAAAAACTACGCATACAGATGTAAAGGCTCTCCGGGTCGTCGGCATCAGCGCGCAGGCCCCAATGCGGCTGCATATAAGTTTCGGGGCCTCCGCAGGCGGTGTAGATGGCCGGCGTGCCGTGCAAGAGTCCTTCGGCAATACTTAAGGCAAAGGTTTCAAAGCGGCTGAAAGAAACAACGGCAGTAGCTGTTCCATAGAGCCTGCTCAGTTCTTTTCGGGAACATACTCCGGTAAATTCCAAACCCGGAACGTGTTCCAGATCTCTGCGGTAGTCCTCCGGTACATTTCCGGCCATGGTCATACGCGCTTCCGGAAATTCCTCCCGAAGTTTTTGAAACACCAAGGCCACGATTCTGGATTGCTTATGTTCCTCGCGGAAATTGCTGACATGCAGGAAATGTGGCAGCGTGCTGCGAGGGGCTTGTACTTCAGGTTCATGCACCACATTCATCAA
>JAGWYC010000083.1 GCA_018969565.1 Bacteroidota bacterium
ATTGCTGCATGGATTGAAGTGATGCCTCAGAAACCAAAGTTCCTTCCACAAAAAGGGCGCGCATGAATCGATAGATATCATACACATTAGAATACACACCCGTAAATCCGTGGCCGCTGCCGGTAATCATATTGCTGACATCGGTGAGGGTTCCATCCTGGTATAAATCGAAATACCCCCTTGCTGTTTCGCGCGGTAGGACTTCATGTGTGTGGTAATAGGTATGCGCCATTCCTATTTTTTCAAATACCAATTCACGCATCCACTGTGCATGATCTTTACCTTGGGGTTTAATGGCATCAATTACCATGCTGGCCAGCAGGGTATTGGTATTCGAGTATTTTACGCTGCTGTGCGCCGGGAAATCAGCAGGCTTGTCGTAAACAAATTGAATCAGTTCTTCCGCAGTCCAGACTTTGTTTGGTTGATTGACCACAGCCAGGTAAAAACCGGCATCAGTGATCACATCGTAAATACCGGTGTTATGTCTCAACAAATCGCGTAGGCTTACATCAGCGACGTTCTTCACTTTCTTCACGACTTCCTTGTTCAGATGGGCGCTGATGGGCTCGTCCAGGTTGATGTATCCTTTGTCGGCCAATTGAAAAACCGCGGTAGCAAACATCATCTTGGTAATGCTGCCTAATTTGTTCACCGTGCAGGGAGCAAAAGGAATCTGTTTTTCGATATCTGCCATTCCGGCGGCGCCAGTCCAGACACCCTGTTCATCGGCAATTAATGCAGAAATACCGGGTAGTCCCTGTTTTGTGTAGCGATTGAGGATTTCCGTATATATGGCCGCTTTAGGATGCAAGCTGCTGCTGTCCGCAACCGGTCCTGTGCAGGTGGAGGTGTGGTCCACCATGGACTTTCGGCATGAGCCAAACAGCAATGCGGCTGTGCACAGATAAGGGAGAATACTGCGTATCATGGGTTTTTCCGGTTTATCCTAAAGGTCAAACCCAGATGAAATTGATTCACAGGTAATAATGGAACGTATCCGGGAATAAAAGGCGTTTGAACCAAGGTTTGGAAACGAGTGAAAATCCTGTTTGATGGGGTAAGCGGATAATCCAGGCCAATTGTGAATCCCAGCATGGCCTGAGGGCGTCCGAGTTTTCCGAAGGATACAAATGAACCATCGGCGCGCTGCCGGAAACGGCCGGTAGCGGGAATGCTGTGCAGGTAACCGGCGCCGAGCATGGCCGAAATGCCCCATTTCCCGGGTGTGTAGCGCAGCCCACTCTCTGTGTAGAGCATCAGCGCATGTTGGATGTAGCGGTGGTGGAAATAGCCCAGTTTCAGGGTCTGAGCCCATGCTAAATGATCCGCACGTTTCCAGTTGAAGCCTGTACCCAGGGTAAACCTGGGGTGCAGGCGTGCCTTCCATAGTTCGGCGGCTCCAACCACCGGATAACTGCTGGCACTGTTTGTCAGGGCAATACTGAAATACTGAAGTTGTTTTTTGGGGGGCTGCGCTAAAGCACTAAAGCAACAGACTATTGCTAGCGTGATGACGAATGTGCGAAATTTCATCTTTTGCGCACGGCAGTCCACTTCCAGGTTTCACCCTTTCTATTAACGGCTGTGCCGGTAATTTTACCGCCGTTGATGGTTCCGGCAAAGGTAGCGCTGCTGTCATTGATGTACATGGTCATGGTTTTCTCCAGAATAACCCAATGATCATTGGTTGGGGTAAAATCATCCGGATGTTTGTGCTTCATGTTTCCACTGTCCAAAAAAGTAATTTCATAACTTATTTTTTTTGCACCGGGTAGTTTATATGAAATTACCCAGGTGGTTCCTTCTAGTTCCACCAGCGTTTGCGCCTTCAATTCTCTTGACTCAAAGAAGAGGAGAATGGTAAGTAGGGATGCGAAGAGGAGGGGTCTGAACATGCTCGCAAGTTATAACAGGTCAAGGGATTAGCTCAGTTTTGGCCAAAAAAACATGAACATTTTTTAGCGTGTTTCAGAGGCCCTCCTAATCGTTATTTTGCGCTTAAACTTTTGGCAATTTGAATCATCCATAAAAAGTAAAACCACGATGTTGCAATTAAAGAAAAATTTAAGAATAGCGATTTCAAGCACTGTGCTATTTATAAGCCTTCATTCGACGCAGGCTCAGGCTTTGTACTTTCCACCGCTTACCGGCAACAACTGGGATACCATGTCTCCAAAACGTTTCGGATGGTGTGCTGAAAAACTAGATTCACTGGATCGCTATCTCGAGCAGAACGGCACTAAGGCCTTCATCTATCTGAAAAATGGCAAGATTGTGCTGGAGCGATATTACGGTGGGCATACGGCGGCCAGCAGTTGGTACTGGGCTTCAGCAGGAAAAACGCTAACAGGCTTCCTGACCGGAATAGCTGTTTACGAAGGAAAGATTAAACTGAATGACACAACCTCTGATTATCTGGGTAAGGGCTGGACTAATTGCAGTATAGCCAATGAACGGCGTATCACCATTCGGCATCAGCTTACCATGACTTCAGGGCTTGATGATCAGGTGCCTGACCCATATTGCACGCTGGATACCTGCCTTAATTGTCTGGCAACACCAGGAACCCGCTGGGCTTATCACAATGGTCCCTATACCTTGCTGGATCCGGTTTTGGAAAAGGCAACCGGGGTAACGATGAACCAATGGTGCAATACCAGACTGAAGGCTTTTACGGGCATCACCGGCTCTTTCTTCCCCAACGGATATAATAATGTGTATTACAGCACGGCGAGAAGCATGGCGCGTTTTGGCCTGCTTCTGTTGAATCGCGGAACATGGGATATTACCAACGTCATTAAGGATACGGCTTATTTCAGGCAAATGACCAACAGCTCCCAAAACCTGAACCCGGCATACGGATACCTCACCTGGCTCAATGGAAAGAGTACGTATAAGTTGCCGAGCACTCAGTTTCAGTTTAACGGTCCTTTATTTCCTGATGCACCCTCTGATTGTTTTGCCGCACTGGGGAAAGATGGTCAGTTTATCAATGTAGCACCTTCCCAAAATGCGGTGTGGATTCGAATGGGGACGGCACCGCAAACTGTACTCGTGCCGCATTTGCTGAATAACGAAATATGGAAACGCCTCAATACGCTGTCTTGTTTCGGGCAGAACATGGTGATTCCTGAGACTTCCCTGTTGCGCATTTTCCCAAATCCGGCGGAACATGAATTGCATATTGTATGCCCGGAAAAAGAAACAGAACTCAGTATTTACAACGTTTGTGGTCAAAGGATTTTTGGCCCTGCGCGGTATTATCAGGAAGACATTACATTGAGTATTTCAGAGCTGCCCAAAGGTTGGTATATGGCTGAAATCAAGGGACGGCAAACAAGCTACCGGGGTACGTTCATCAGGGAATAGCGCATTAATAATTTACTTCTGCAATGTATAATGTATTAAATTCCCCACATGAAATTCGGTTTTCGCATACCCAACCTGAACAAGCGCATTGCAGCCCGTACATCCTGGAAACGCTATATGCGCCACAATCTGGGAATAAAAGCGCCTCGGGGCATGGGCTGGCTCACCAATCCCCGAAGGGCCGCATATAACCGCATATATAACCGAACCACCAGGGGGTGCTCGCTGGTATTGGCTATGTTCTTTTTCCCGCTGTTTTTGTTGCTCCTCTGGCTGGTTTAGCATACCGTATCCTAACCCAATGCTTCTTTTTTCATAAGAATTGTTCATCTTTGGAACATGCTCGAACAGGGTTATGAGGTGGCTTTAGATCACGTTTCAGTGCGCCTGAAAACGGAATTATCCCCTTTGTACCACTATCATGAACTCAATCATACGCTGTATGTGCTTGAGTCTGCACAAGTGCTTGCCGGTCCCGAAGGTATCCACGGAGAAGAACTTACCTTGCTGAAAACGGCTGCATTGTACCACGACACCGGTTTCCTGATCAACCATACAGACCATGAAACTCTTTCTGTGCAGATTGCCCGGAAAGAATTGCCAGGTTTCGGTTTTAACGATGCGCAAATCAACCAGATCTGCAGCATGATTATGGCCACACGCATCCCTCAGTCGCCAGAAGACAAACTTAGCCGCATTCTTTGTGATGCCGATTTGTTTTACCTGGGTACCGACCTGTTTGAGCACTTCGCGGAATTACTATACCTCGAACTCTGCGCCACAGGCGCCATAAACAGCAGGGAAGAATGGATGAACATTCAGATACGCTTCTTGGGCGCACACCATTATCAAACAGAAACCGCCGCTGCCATGCTTGATGCTGTAAAGCATCAGCACCTGCAGCACCTGGTGAATAACCATTAAAAACGGAATCCATGGAGCATACGAATAAATTCAAATTCTTTTTCAGTGATACGTTATTATTGCTTACGGGCGTGATGATGGCCTCCGTCGGGCTGAAGGGCTTTCTTGTTCCAAACCACTTCTTCGATGGCGGTGTTACCGGTATCTCCCTGCTGATGCATGAACTGTATCACTGGAATCTGGGTATGACCATCGTTCTGTTGAATATCCCGCTGATGTTGATTTCCTACTTTACTGTGGGGAAGCGGTTTGCCATGATGATGCTGCTGAGCGTATTTATTTTCAGCCTTTGCCTGCAGTTCATCCCCAACTTCAGCGTTACCTCCGACAAATTACTGATTTCTGTATTCGGAGGCGCATTTCTGGGTATTGGTGTAGGACTTGTAATGCGTGTCGGTGGCGCGCTCGACGGAATCGAAGTGCTGGCACTTGGAACCCTCAAAAGAACTTCCTTTTCCATCGCCGAAATTATCCTGGGTATCAACATTCTGATATTCGCTGCTGCGGCTGTCATCTTCGGACCGGAAACAGGGCTGTACTCGATTCTGACCTACTTCACGGCCACGCGTTGTATTGACTATGTGGTAGAAGGATTCCAGGCATATACCGGCGTGACCATTATTTCTTCCAGAAGTGAGGAGCTGAAACACCATCTGGTGAATGGCATGGGAAGGGCCATCACGGTGTATAAAGGAGAACGCGGTTACCTGCCGGGTAATTTTGAAACCAGACATGACTGCGATATTGTGTTTACCATCATTACCCGTCTGGAACTGAGGAAATTGAAAAATCTGGTGCGGGAGGTAGATCCTAAGGCCTTTATGTACGCCAGTACCATTCGGGAGGCGTCCGGAGGTATCCTCACCAGAAAATCAGCACATTAACCTGTATTTTCAAGCCCCCCTCACATGGAATCACAGGTACAGCAAGGGTATTTTGTTATCGCGGATATTTCCGGCTATACCCGTTTTGTGGCCGAGCACGACCTGGAACATGCTCAGGGTGTGCTGCATGACCTGCTTACGCTCATTATGGAAAAGCTTACCGCTCCTTTTCATTTTGTAGAGCTGGAAGGTGATGCGGTTTTTGTGTATGCCGGCGAACAGGGAGTAACAGATTCCGAGCACCTGCTGGATATCGTAGAAGCCTGCTACGCCGCCTTTCGTATGAGGGTGGAACAGATGGCGAAAAATACCACCTGTACCTGTTCCGCCTGCAAAGCCATGCCCACACTTGACCTGAAATGTGTTGCTCATTTTGGTCGCTTTGCCTGGCAAAGAACACCCACAGGAAAACAACTGGTCGGACCTGATGTAACCCTGACCCATATCCTGCTGAAAAACAGCGTCATCGAAAAAACAGGCATAAAATCTTACGCGCTGATTACGGATGCCTTCCTGCGGAAATCGCCGGCCATGCTGGATGCCAACAGTGGCAGTGCACCTAAGCTTATTCCATACGAAAGCCAGGTAGAACCCTTCGGTATGGTAAAAGCCTGGGTGACCGATATCTCGGTAGCTGTGGAACGATACAAGCAGCGCTTCAGGGATAACCTGGATGCCGTACCGGTGGATATGGAAGTGATAACACCCATGGACGCCCCTGCCGCCATCGTGTGGAACTATGTCTTCGACCCGATAAAACGCCCACTCTGGCAAGCGGATGTGCGCTCCGTGCACAATGTGGCCGCCGAAAACGGCCGCACAGATATCGGCTGGGAAGGGCATTGCGACCATGGTGCCTATTTTATGAAACACCGCATTGTGGACTGGCGGCCCGTGGAGCGCATCACCATGCACAGCAGCGCTACCGGCTGGACTCCGCTGAAACCACCGCCCTGCCAGGTGGATTTTATCTTCGAGCAGCAAACACCCAATTCCTGCTCACTTCGCTTTCAGGTGCGCATGCGCAATGCCGGCCTCTGGGACCGAATGATCTTCAAACTCTTCCTTCCATTGATTCGAAAAGAGTGGTCCGCGCACTTTATGCGACTTAAAATATTCTCAGCGCAAGAATTGACAGACTGTAATGATACTCGGGAGTAAAGTCTGTCCGGTGGAGGGACTGCTCCATATTGCATAAATAAAATTTAAGTAAACCATTTATCGTATAAGATAAAAATTATAAAACAGCCTTCGCAATTTTGCACCGCAATAAAGCCAATCAACATGCAAAGAATCACGGTAGCAAAAGGAGACGGCATCGGGCCGGAAATCATGGACGCCACGCTGGCCATCATCAAGGCAGCAGGCGCGCAGATTGAAGTCGATGAAATCGAAGTAGGAGAGAAGGTTTACCTCTCAGGCAACAGCAGTGGTATTTCGAAAGAGTCATGGGATACCATTCGCAGAAACAAAGTGTTCCTCAAGGCGCCTATCACCACCCCTCAGGGCGGTGGGTATAAGAGTCTGAACGTTACTACGCGTAAGTTTCTGGGACTGTATGCCAACATCCGTCCCTGTTTCAGCATGCATCCCTATGTAAGTACCAAGCATCCGAAGATGGACATCGTGATTGTGCGGGAAAATGAAGAAGATTTATACGCGGGCATTGAGCATCAGCAGACCGATGAAGTGGTGCAGTGCCTGAAGCTGATCAGCAGGCCCGGTTGCGAGAAAATTGTGCGCTATGCCTTTGAATACGCCCTTCAATATGGAAGAAAAAAGGTAACCTGCTTCACCAAGGACAACATCATGAAACAAACCGACGGTCTGTTCCATCAGGTGTTTGATGAGATTGCGAAGGAATACCCGGATATAGAAAACGAACACTGGATCATTGACATCGGAGCTGCGAAGATGGCCGATACACCCGAGGCATTCGATGTGATCGTGATGCCCAACCTGTACGGCGACGTGCTGAGCGATGTGGCTGCGCAGATTGCCGGCTCTGTAGGGCTTGCCGGTTCCGCGAACATCGGTGAAACCTGCGCCATGTTTGAGGCCATCCACGGTTCAGCACCACGCCGCGCCGGACAGAATATGGCCAACCCTTCAGGATTGTTGCAGGGCGCCATTCAGATGCTGATTCACATCGGACAGGTAAAAGTAGCAGAGAAGGTGCAGAACGCCTGGTTGAAAACCATTGAAGACGGCATCCATACCTACGATATTTATAAGGAAGGTGTAAGCACCCAAAAAGTGGGTACCCGCGAATTTGCTGAGGCCGTAATTGCCAATCTTGGCCAGGTGCCTTCCAGCCTGCAGGCGGTACACTATTCCGAAGAAAAACTGATCAGCCTCCCGAAATACACACGCAGAGCACCTGCGAAGAAGGAACTGCTGGGTGTTGACCTTTTTGTACATTGGCCCGGTCAAAGCGCTGATGAGCTGGCTTCCATCATCAAGGGTATTGAATTGGATGAGGTAAAACTCAGCATGATTACCAACCGCGGCATCAAGGTTTATCCTGATGGCTTCCCGGAAACCTTCTGCACCGACCACTGGCGTTGCAGGTTCAAGAATGCTTCAGAAGGGCAGAACATCAGCAAGGAGCATATACTTCAACTGCTTCAGCGCGCCATGACAGCGAATGTGGATGTGATTAAAACGGAAAACCTGTATGCTTTCGACGGCAAACCGGCTTTCAGCCTGGGACAGGGTCAGTAATATGAGTAAATAAAAAAACGAAAAAGACCATGAAACTTCAATTGATAGACGGAATGTATCAGGCCCGCGAAGCAGTGGAACTGCTGGGCGCTTTGGTGAGGGTGAAGATTGCACATCTGGAGGACAGAATCAGCGCTGCTTT
>JAGWYC010000084.1 GCA_018969565.1 Bacteroidota bacterium
GCTCCGCGCATCAACCCGAAGATTGCCATCGCCGTGGTAGTGGAAAACGCAGGGATGGGTGCTGCTTGGGCAGCCCCCATTGCCACACTGATGATGGAACATTACCTAAAAGGTGAAAGTGCCGCTACCGAAGCGCCTCATCTGCTCAAGAAATTCAACGTAGTTCCGGAAAACCATGCCGACAGCACGCAAAAGAAAAAACCTTAGTCCAAAGCTGGATTTTCCTGCCGTGATATTGTTTGCGGTACTGGTTCTATTCGGTTTTCTGAATATTTATTCCGCTTCCTCAGGAGCCCAACCTGAATTTAAGCTCAGCATGAATCAGGTGTACACCAAACAATTGGTATGGATGGCCGGAGCTTTCCTGCTCATTGTACTGGTCACCTTTTCTAATCCAAACTTCTTTGAATTCACCGGTTATATTTTCTATGGAATCACGGTAATGCTCTGCCTTGCCGTGTTGTTTGTGGGAAGAGAAGTTTCCGGAGCCAAATCATGGTTTGGTTTTGGCGGAGTTGGAATACAACCGAGTGAGTTTGCCAAATTCGGTACATCACTGGCATTAGCCAAATTTCTGGGCACTTATGGCGTCCGATTTAAGGGATGGAAGAATATCAGCATCTGTCTGGCGCTGTTCATGGTACCTATGGCCATTGTGCTGAAACAGAATGATACCGGCTCTGCCCTGGTTTTTCTGAGTTTCTTTCTGGTATTATACCGCGAAGGATTGCCCGGTTATTTTCTGCTTGGCGCTATATGGCTGGGAATTCTGGCCGTGTTGAGCATTGTACTGCTTGCCTATAAAATCAGTCTGATTACCTGGATTTTGCTTCCATTAATAGGTATTGCATTAATATTGATACTGCTGCTCAGGAAATCCAAATTCTGGATGTCGGTGGTGGCAGGACTGGTGTTGGCCTCATGGGGCTTCACCAAGCTGGTTTCCTTTACCTATAAAACAGTATTATACGACTATCAGCGCGACCGTATTGAAATCATTTTAGGACTAAAGAAAGACGATAAAGGCGTAGGCTTTAACCTGATACAAAGCAAAATCGCTATTGGCGCGGGCCGCTGGACAGGACGCGGGTTTCTGGAAGGCACCCAGACGAAAATGGGGTTTGTTCCTGAACAGCATACCGATTTCATTTTCTGTACCATTGGAGAAGAATGGGGCTTTGCCGGTGTGTTGTTCTTCTTCGCACTTTATCTCGGATTACTCTTCAGACTGATCGTGCTTGCTGAGCGACAAACTACCAATTTCGGAAGGGTTTTGGGATACAGCGTTACCAGTATTCTGTTCTTTCACCTGTCTATTAACATAGGAATGACCATCGGACTGGTGCCCATTATCGGCATTCCTTTGCCATTTGTCAGCTTTGGTGGTTCCAGTTTATGGGCATTTACACTGCTCTTGTTCACCTTTCTGAAAGTTGATGAACGCCGCCTGAGTTACGCATGAAGCTGCAGCGAATTAAAACTGCCGATGGAAGCAGCACCCTGCTGCATGAATCCCTGGGCGAGACCTATCACTCCGCCAAGGGCGCTTTTAGCGAATCCATGCATGTGTATATCGAGGCCGGTCTCCAATTCCTTCAGGCACAAAAACCACATACACCACTACATATTCTTGAGGTTGGTTACGGCACCGGAATGAATGCCCTGCTGAGTCTGACGTATGCACGTCAGCCCATATATTATACCGGACTGGAACCCTTCCCCATTCAGGAAGAAGAACTTACCACCTGCCGGGAATTTTTCGATGCATCACTGGCCGAAGCACAAGAGAAAATGGCCTCATTGCCCTGGAGCCACGACACCAGCTACCAGCAGATTCACGAACATTTCTACCTCCGGAAACTGCCCTGTGCCTTGATAGATTATCAGGCAGATCAGCAGGCTGATCTGGTTTATTTTGATGCTTTTGCTCCAAAATACCAGCCTGATTTGTGGCAGGACGAAGCCTGGAAACATTTAATGCAACAAGTAAAACCGGGTGCCCTGGCAGTTACATACTGCGCTCAAGGCGCGTTCAGACGAATGTTGAAACAAAATCAATTAAAAGTGGAAATTCTTCCGGGCACTCCGGGACAGAAGAAAGAAATGACCCGGGTAATATTCAGTTCCGGGGATTAAATATTTGTGAGTAGCACATTGTATTGAACGCAGCTACTTCGGCTGCTGTTCCCTCAAAACCTCAGAGGCATTTACTGCAGGTAGTTTCGTGGTTCCACATTTAAACGAATGCCCAAAGTGAAGATTCGTTCTTTCGTATTGGCAACCCAGGCTTTGTTATGAACTGCACTGCGGGAAATAAGTCGCGCATCCAGAAACAAATTGTGTTTAAGCATATAACTGACCAACAGTTGAATGTTGTTTATCTGTTGCACCGTATAACCCTGAAACATACGTTGATTGAAATCTCCTGCTCTGGTATTGTAATTAAGCCGAATATCGTTACCAAAGTTCTTGCCATTTAAACTGTCAATTCCTCGCTTAGCCAGCATTATATCACATTTCACAAAAAGACCGGGCAAAGCCTCCGGCTGATATTGAAGGGAAACCAGGTATTCACGAAAATTGCTCCCCAAGGGATGCGCCAGCGGCTGATTATAATGCGTGTAAGATTGGAGCGGAAGATAATGTGTGTACGTGTAAGGCCTCACCCTGTTCATCTCTGCCTGAACAAACAGCCAGCCAAAGCCTGTTTTTGATACCGTGTACTTTAGTCCGGTCTGGAGTCCGTATTTGTTGCCCCACCATCCGCTGCGCTGGCGCATATACTGCAATCGAAACTCATCCAACATCACCTGGCCATACCATTGAAAGCGATTGACAAAATTCCATTTCCATTCAAAAGCCAAAAGCGCATTATCGCGGCTGCCGTTATGAATCTCAACAGCGCGATACAGTATGACCGGATTCAGATAATCCGCATCGAAGCCTCGATGCCTGGAACTATCGCTGCGGTCAAACAATACCATTTCGCTCAAAGCAAGTTCCAGTTTGGGTGTAACCTGCACTGAAGCACGATGAATGGCCATGTATTTTAACGGTTGAAGGCGGTTTCCGGTATTGGGCGTATATCCGTTCAGGCGTGCAAAAATATTCTGATATCGAAACGGCCCCAGACTGGTATGGAACCTCAGATGCAAGAATTCTCTGGCATGATCGGATAAAATCAAACTGCGGATTCCATTGCCTATGAACATCTTATCATGGCCTGCCAGAACCCGAACACGGTCCTTGAGCGTACTCAGGGACAAGTAGCCCCTGGCCTGAAGAAAATCAGCTCCACGTTTCTTGAAAGGTGTAATAAAACCCTCACCGGGAACCACACCGTATTTGCGCCTGATGGTATCTATAAACTCCGGCATGAATACTTGGTTCTCGGTTACCAGTGAATAAAATGATAATCCTGAAGTAATATTACCTCTGAACTCAGCACCGCGTGTATTCTGCTGCATTGCATTTCTTGATCCCGGCTGATATTGAACATTCAGCACAGGATTAACCATAAATGCATCTCCTGAATCCTTCCAGAACAGTAATTGAGAAGGAGTCCGGTAAAAAGGGCCCGGAGATTTTCTCTTTGAAGAAATCTGTTCTTCAAACCAATCAGGATTATCTACTACTAAATAATGCTGCATGAAGTTATCAGGGTCTGCTTTTCCTGCCCCGTAAGAATAAAGGCGCAATACATCATACCTGGGATAAAAACGGTTTCCGGTATTTGCATGCATAGGTCCAGAAGCTTGTTTGCCGGGTATATTCCAGATATCCAAGGCCTGTATGTAGCGGTCGGCAACTCCATTGGGAACAAATAATGCCCCCTGGGCATGAAGCAGGGCACCCTGAACAAGAATGAAGCAACAAAAAGCAATCGCACGCATACCCGCAAATAACATCGAAAAATTGAAAAAGGAGTTCCCGAAATTCTGTAATCAGCCTGCGCCGGGAAGATTCTGTTGAGGCTTTATCCCAAGGCGGCTTTATATACTTCCAGACAACGTTTCCGGGATTCGGCGAAATCCACCACCGGACGAGGATAAAGCGGCGTACCATATTCCGGAACCCATTGGCGGATATAAGCGCCCTGCGGGTCAAAGCGCTGTGTCTGAAGTGTGGGATTGAACACCCTGAAATAGGGCGCGGCATCAACACCACTGCCGGCGGCCCATTGCCAGCCTCCGTTATTGGAAGCTAATTCAAAGTCAAGCAGTTTTGTTGCGAAATAGCGCTCACCCCAGCGCCAGTCTATCAGCAGGTTTTTACACAGGAAACTGGCCACAATCATGCGTACCCGATTGTGCATGAATCCGGTGGCATTCAGTTCACGCATGCCCGCATCTACGATGGGATATCCTGTTTTCCCTTCGCACCAGCGGACAAACAGGGCTTCATCATTTCTCCATATAATTTGGTCATAAACCGGTTTAAAAGCATGGTTTACTACCCGGGGGAAATGCCATAGTATCTGCATGTAAAACTCCCTCCAGATAAGTTCATTCAGATAGGTTTCGCTCAGGTTCAGGGCGCGTTTGGCCAATTGTCGCACGCTGATGGTTCCGAAGCGCAAATGCACACTCAGCCTGCTGGTGCCACGAACTGACGGAATATCGCGACGCCGTGCATAGTAGCTGATTAGATCATCGCTTACCTCCGGTAGCGGGAACTCGGCCTCCACCGGTACAAAGCCTATATCCTCCAGGGAGGGCAGCGGCGGAGCCTGCCAGGAAAGAAAAGAGCGCGTATTTGATTCTGACGGGTACGACGGAATTCCCTGCTGTTGAAGTCGCAACTTCCACTTTTTACTAAACGGTGTAAAAACGGTGTACGGCTTGCCGTCATCTTTTACCACTTCATCCTGTTCGAAAATTACCTGATCTTTAAAAAGATGCAGGGTGATTCCCTTTTGTGCCAGCTTCCTGCTTAAGCTATCGTCGCGCTCGCGTGCATGGGGTTCGTAATCACGGTTCGCATATACCGCCTTGATGTGGTACTGATTGAGTATGTAATCCCAGGCTTTTTCGGATTCATCGTACAAAACCAGTAAACCACTTCCCTGCGCACGAAGCTGTGTATCCAGTTCCGTCAACTGCCGGTGTATGAACGCCACACGGGCATCCTTTTTTTCTGCTAAGGCATCTAAGATGTTCTTGTCGAAAATAAATATGGGTAGCACCGGAAGGCCGCTGTTCAATGCGGCGAAAAGGCCGGCATTATCCTGCAATCTCAGGTCGCGGCGGAACCAGAATACGGAGCGTTCATTGCTTGACATAGATTTGTTTCAAGGCAGCTTTTAGCGTGGGATACTTGAAAACAAAGCCCTGCTGTAAAAGTTTCGCAGGATAGACCATTTGATCGCTCAGCAGTAATTCAGACTGCTCTCCAAAAATGATTCTTACCAAGCCGGCAGGCAGCACAGGGAAAAGACATTTGTGCGTGCTGACTTCGGCAAGTATTTGCAGGAATTCGCCCTGCATTGAAGACTCCGGTGCGGAGGCGTTATACACACCGCTGAATGCCTCATCCATTACCAAACGACCGTATATCGCAACGAGATCTTCCAGATGAATCCAACTGATATGCTGCGTTTTCATGCCAAAAACAGGAAGCATCCTGAACTTCATGGCCAGGTTAAAGGGTTTGAGAAATCCGCCTTCTGCAGCCAGAACAACGGCTGTGCGCACTACCGAAACTCTGGTTCCTATTTGTTCAAATTGAAATGCAGCCGCTTCCCAGCGCTGACATACATCTGTAAGAAATCCATGGCCAAACACACCGTGTTCATCCGCTGTCATCCCCGGTCCTGAAGCATAAATACCGCTTCCTGATGCACTGATAAAATGATCCGGATGCAGGTTTTTATTCTTTGCCAGATTAAATAACAACTCGGCACCTTTCACCCTGGAGTCCAGAATGAGTTGCTTGTATGATTTCGTCCAGCGTTTGTCGGCAATCCCCGCACCGGCAAGATGTATGATGATGGAAACCCCATCCAGGCAATCTTGATCAATAATTCCCTCTGCCGGATTCCAATAGAAGATATGTTCCTGCTTTTTTTGTCTTTTATTTGCAGTTAATACATGACAAGTGTAACCTTGGCTTTGCAGGTAGGACATTAATTTTTTTCCCACCAGGCCCGAGGCACCGGTTATTAATATTTTTTTCTTCATGAGCTTGCGTGAAACAGAAAATCCAGAGGGGCAGTTGCCTGAGGAACAAAGAAAAGGAAAAGAGTTCTTCCGGGATAAGTATTTCATCAAAGACATTGAGAACATCACCGGGATAAAATCGTTTACCCTGCGTGTATGGGAACAGCGCTATGGCCTGCTCAAACCCAAACGCACGGAAACAAATATCCGCTACTATGAAGAAGATGACCTGAAGTATATGCTCAATGTGGCCATACTGTGCAACAATGGCATTAAAATAAAAACCATTGCCCAGATGAGCAGAGAGGAAGTGCAGAAACGCACCCTTGAAATTCATGAAAACCACACACAATACGAAGGACAAATTCAGGCTTTGGTTTCCACGATGATGGACTTTGACGAACGGGAATTCAATAAAACCCTGTCGGTCAATGTGTTGAAAATTGGCATGGAAGAGACCATGAGCCGCATCATTTTTCCGTTCATGGAGCATATTGGCCTGCTGTGGTTAGGCGGAAGTATTCATCCTGCTCATGAGCACTTTATCACCAACCTGATCAGGCAGCGTTTATATGTTTCCATTGATCAACTGAATCTGAATCCGGTTCCCGGCGCACGCCGGTATCTGCTGTTTGTGCCTTCCGGTGAACCTCATGACCTGAGTTTGTTGTTCGCCAACTATATCCTTCGTGCAAGGGGTCAAAGCGTGATTTATCTGGGTACTTCTACGCCGTTGGAAGACCTGAACAGTATCTTTTCGGTGCATGTGCCTGATTTCATTTTCTGCTCCCTCACGGCGGCCAATACCAATCTGCCCACACAGATTTTCATCAATGCCATCAGTAAAAGCTGGCCGGATACGAAAATCCTGCTTACCGGTATGCAGGTAATTAAAAGAAAAGACCTCCATATCCCCGGTAATGTATTGGTGCTGAATAATCCGGGCGAGTTTATCGCTTTCATTGAACAACAAACCCATAAGCCTGTCTGATCAGCATACGGTCTCGAGTGCGTCTGCATGAAAAAGATGCGGGCACCGAAAATTCCTGAGCAGCGTCAGCCACAGTTAATAAGCCAACAGTAATATATTTACCGACGTGAATTCCATGCCTTTGCTGGAACTTGATTCCTGGTGCATTTCCAGTCCGAAGCTTATGTTGGTTGAACCGCTCTCGCTTACACTACCGAAAGGTGAAATCATGGGAATTGCTGGAGAATCAGGTTCGGGTAAAACCCTGACCTTGCTTTCCGTAGCCGGATTATTGCCTCCCGGCCTGTCTGCCTCAGGTGCACTGCAATTCAGTGGCAAAGCTGTTGAACACCGTCGTCGGGACAATGCCGATGATGCGATGCTGCGGAGTTTTCGCCGGAAATCAGTTGGATTCATTTTTCAGGAACCTATGAGTGCCCTGAATCCTACCATGCGCTGTGGTAAGCAGTTGCTGGAGTGTATGGACGAGGACAATAAGCCGGGAAAGCTGGAAAAAGCCCTTTCGCTGCTCAGAGAAACAGGCCTTTCCGAGCCGGAACGCATCATGCGCTCCTACCCTTTTCAAATCAGCGGCGGGCAAAGGCAAAGGCTGATGATTGCCATGGCACTGGCCAACGACCCGGAACTGTTGCTGGCGGATGAGCCCACCACAGCGCTGGATGCCGAACTAAAACACCAGGTAAGCGCCCTGATGACCGAACTGTGTCGGAGCCGTGGAGTTTCACTGATGTTGGTTTCCCATGACCTCGAACTACTCGGAAAATACTGCGATTCCCTGTTGGTGATGCAACAGGGTCGTGTGGTGGAACAAGGTTTTGCAAAAAGCTTGCTGCAGCAGCCGGAACATCCCTATACCCGTATGTTGCTCGACTGTCGTCCC
>JAGWYC010000085.1 GCA_018969565.1 Bacteroidota bacterium
ATTTTTTTTCATAGCCTTCCAAACGCGTTACCACCTTTCCGCGTTCTTCCCATAGCGCCTGATCCGGAAGGCCATCTCCCGCTTTGTTCAGTTTGCAATTAACGAGATAATATGCCTCCAGGTCAGCGGCATAAGGCAAGCGGGTAGGAATACCTATGCTGTTGAGTTTTTCCTCTTTAGCGGACGTGCTCTGCGTGTTGTTGCCTGCATTCGTTGTGGCCACAGGTTCAGTCGTGCTGTCCTTTCTGACTTTTTGGGTGCAAGATGAAATGCAGGATACAGCAACAGTGGTAAGGATTAAAACAGTGGTTCTCATGATTGCAAACTTAAATCTTCGCATTTAAAATGAGACTCAGTAACTCAGGTACATGCTCTTGGTTTTGTAAAGGTCACGGAAGCCCGGATCCTTCAGGTCACGGACAAATACAATCTCCTCGCCGGTGCTTTTCATTTCCGGTCCCAGTTCACGGCTTACGCCGGGGAATTTATTAAACGAGAAAACGGGTTTTTTAATAGCCCATCCCTGAGGACGTTCCGGAATTACAAAATCATTCACCTTCATCACCCCCAGCATCACCTTCGTGGCCAGATTGATGTAAGGAACATCGTAGGCTTTGCAAATGAAAGGAACTGTGCGGCTGGCGCGTGGATTCGCTTCAATCACATAAACCTTTTCGTCCTTTATGGCGAACTGTATATTCAGCAATCCTTTTACTTGAAGGGCTTTAGCTAATTTCTCGGTATAGTCTTCCATTTGCCGTATGACCTCTTTGCTCAACCCATAGGGGGGAAGCACTGCGCTGCTGTCGCCGCTGTGGATTCCGGCGGGTTCGATATGCTCCATCAGGCCGAGGATGTGGATGTCTTCCCCGTCGCAGATACAATCACTTTCGGCTTCTTCGGCACGGTCCAGGAAATGGTCAATCAACACGCGGTTTCCGGGCAGGTCACCCAGCAATTTCACGACCGCGCGTTCTAGGTCTTCGTCGTTAATCACAATCACCATACCCTGTCCGCCAAGCACATAGCTGGGCCGCACCAGCACCGGATATCCCACCTGATTGGCGATGCGAATGGCTTCCTCAGCATCCAGGGCCACTCCGTATTTCGGGTAAGGGATATCCAGTTCGGCCAACAGGTCGCTGAATCGGCCGCGATCTTCGGCTATGTCCATATTCTCGTAGGAGGTTCCGATAATTGGAATTCCGTGCTCGTGGAACTTCTCGGCCAGCTTTAACGCGGTTTGTCCGCCCAGTTGCACAATCACGCCCTCAGGCTTTTCATTGGCAATCAGTTCCCGCAGGTGTTCCCAGTAAACCGGCTCGAAGTACAGCTTGTCGGCCATATCGAAATCGGTACTCACCGTTTCAGGATTGCAGTTCACCATGATGGCCTCATATCCGGATTCCCGCGCAGCTAGAATGCCGTGTACACAACTGTAGTCGAATTCAATACCCTGCCCGATCCTGTTCGGTCCGCTGCCCAGCACGATGACCTTTTTGCGGTCGCTGAATACACTTTCGTTTTCTCCGTCGAAGGTGCTGTAGAAATAGTTGGTAGGACTGGGGAATTCCGCGCTGCAGGTATCCACCATCTTATACACCCGACGGATATTGAGCGACTGACGCTTTTCAAAAACATCGTCTTCGGTGCAATTACCCATCAGCCAGGCAATCTGATAGTCGCTGAATCCTTTTTCCTTGGCCAGGCGGAGCAAGGATTCTGGAATATTGCCCACCTGATAGCGGCGTATTTCGGTTTCCGTTTTTACCAGGTCGCTCACCTGTTCCAGAAACCAGCGGTCTATGCGGGTAATCTTGTGAATGGAGGTAAGCGGAACGCCCATAGCAATGGCGTCTTTCAGTTTAAACAAGCGGTCCCAACTGGCATACTCGAGGGCGTGCAGTAATTCATCCAGGTTGCGCGTGCTCTTGCCGTCAGCACCGAGGCCATGGCGACCAATTTCCAGACTTTGACAAGCCTTTTGAAGGGCTTCCTGAAAACTTCGTCCGATAGCCATTACTTCACCTACGCTCTTCATCTGGAAGCCCAGCCGGCGGTCGGCACCGTGGAATTTATCAAAGTTCCAGCGCGGAATCTTCACAATGACATAGTCAATAGCGGGCTCAAAAAACGCGCTGGTGGTTTTGGTCACCGGATTCTTCAGTTCATCCAGGAAATATCCGATGGCCAGTTTGGCAGCAATTTTAGCTATAGGGTAACCGGTTGCCTTGGAAGCCAACGCAGAGCTTCTGCTCACACGCGGATTGATTTCCACGGCAATAATTTCTTCGGTGTCAGGATTCACACTGAACTGTACATTACAACCTCCGGCAAACACGCCCATGCTGCGCATCATTTTGAAGGCCATGTCGCGCATGTTCTGAAAGGTTACATCGCTCAGGGTCATAGCCGGCGCCACCGTAATGCTGTCGCCGGTATGAATGCCCATGGGGTCAAAATTCTCAATGGTACAGATTACAGCAATATCATCTTTGCTGTCGCGCAGCAGTTCCAGCTCGTATTCCTTCCATCCCAATACAGCCTGTTCAACCAGAACTTCATGAACAGGGCTGGCCTCAAGCCCGCGCTGCAAGGCCGCGTCAAATTCTTCTTTTTTGTACACGATGGAACCACCGGTTCCACCCAGGGTATAACTGGGACGAATTACCAGCGGGAATCCAATTCTTTGTGCTATTTCCTTGCCTTCCAGAAAGCTGTTGGCTATCTGGCTCTTTGCCACGCCCACACCCAGTTCACCCATGAGTTGCCGGAACTTTTCCCGGTCCTCCATGCGGTCAATGGCTTCAATATTTACCCCGATAATGCGGCAGTGGTATTTATCCCAAATGCCCAGTTCATCGCATTCTTTCGCCAGATTCAGGGCTGTTTGTCCGCCCATGGTAGGGAGCACCGCGTCAATCTTTCGTTCCTGTAATATTTTCTCAATACTCTCAGGCGTTAAGGGCCACAAATACACGTGGTCGGCATTCAGCTTGTCGGTCATGATGGTGGCCGGATTGCTGTTGATCAGGCTGACCTCAATGCCTTCCTCTCTCAGCGACCGCGCCGCCTGGCTTCCTGAATAGTCAAACTCGCAGGCCTGCCCGATGATGATAGGTCCGGAGCCGATAATGAGTACACTTTTGATTTCAGGATCTTTGGGCATGGTCGGATAAATTGCGCAAAGTTAGCAAAATAGAAGGGCGCCGGCTTTGAGGTGTATATGTTGAGAAGATGGTCAAGGAAGAAAAACAGCTTCGGCATACTTTTGCTCTTTACTTTTTCCGGGGCGCCAGTTCCGGATCGGGCCTCAAAGCCTATAAAAAAAAGCCGCTGAGAAGCGGCTTTTTTATGGTGTGAAAAAGGGCTTAAATTTCTCCTAAGATGACCAGAAATGCGTAAATAATGCCCGGTAGCCAGAATAGGACCATGAGCAACAGGCTGATCCAGAAGTGGCTGGTGATTTCCCCTTCATAGAGCAAAACCCCGAGGCATGGGATGAAGAAGGCTATGATCAGGTAGAGCAGGGTGCTGTCTTCAATGTTTCTTGCTATGTTTCGCTTGAGTATCTTTTTTTCAGAAGCAGCAGGTTTGATGGCCTGAGCAATCTGATTGTGTTTAGCAGGCTGAATCAGGTTTACACGTCTTGCATCCTTCAAGGATTGCACCTCAGTGTGCTTTTGAACCACCGGAACGCTAAGGTTCAGAGGTTTTGCGGTTTGCGGTATCCGGTCAAACTTCAGGGCTTTAGGCGTCTGAGCATTTAGATTACTTGGGCGCTCGGTTTGAATGTTGCTTTTTTCAGCAGTTTGTGGTTCCGTTTTCTGTTTTTCCTTGCCGAACAAGCTAAGCTGCACCTGATAACCCGAACTGTAGCGGCGTTTGGTGAGCGAAAAATTGCTTGCGCAGGAACTGAGCAGTGAAATGGCCGCCAATGCAGCAAATCCGGTTTTTAACACTTGTTTTTTCATTATTCAAAAATTAAAAATGCAATTTACAGAAAGCAGGCCAAGCCAGCTTTGTTTCACATAAAATCAGCCCCGTAACTGTCAAATGGCAACCGGAGCCTTAATGGCAGGCCATGGGTCGTAATGTTTCAGGCTGAAGTCTTCGTAGGTGAAGGTAAAAAGGTCCTGAACGGCCGGATTGAGTCGCATTTGTGGGTAAGCACGTGGTTCGCGCGACAACTGAAGCGTAACCTGTTCAAAGTGATTGCTGTAGATGTGCGCATCGCCGAAGGTGTGCACAAATTCTCCGGGTTTTAGTCCGCAAACCTGGGCCATCATCATGGTGAGCAGTGCGTAACTGGCTATGTTGAAGGGTACACCCAGAAACAGGTCCGCGCTGCGCTGATATAACTGACAGCTCAAGGCGCCATTGGCTACATAGAACTGGAACAGACAATGGCAGGGCATCAGGGCCATTTGGTCCAGCTCGCCCACATTCCAGGCGCTCACCAGAATGCGGCGGCTGTCGGGATTGGTTTTGATAAGCTGCAGGGCCTCGGAAATCTGGTCAATGGTTCGGCCATCTTTGGTTTCCCAACTGCGCCATTGTTTACCATACACCGGTCCCAGGTCGCCTTGTTCGTCGGCCCATTCATCCCAGATGCTTACGCCGTGTTCTTTCAGGTAGGCGGTGTTGGTATCGCCCCTCAGAAACCACAATAGTTCGTAGATGATGCTTTTCAGATGTACCTTTTTTGTGGTAATCAGCGGGAACCCTTGTTGGAGGTCGAAACGCAGTTGGCCACCCAACACGCTTCGGGTGCCGGTTCCGGTGCGGTCTGATTTGTCCGTTCCATGTTCAAACACATGTTTCAGGAAGGATTCGTACTGACCGTTGTTTTGCATGAGGCGAAAGTACGGAAGGGATAAAAAAAAACCACCCCGTGAAGGGGTGGTCTTCGGTTAGCATTTAGTATTGTTTAGTTGAATATGTAGCGCACACCAAACTGCATTTGCCAAACATCTTCCAGAGAAGCTCTGGAATCTACGATGTTTGAAATGAGTTTATTGTTGCGGTCGCGGTTCAGAGAGAAAATGGGCGTATTGTTGGCATCTACACCTTCAAACTTCAGCAGGTTGTTGTAGTTAACCGATTTCGATACACCCCATTTGTTGTTGATGAAGTTGCCAAAATTGTACATATCCAAACGAAGCTGCAAGGTGTGTTTCTTGCCGGGATTTCCTACGGAGAAATTTTGTTGCACGCTCAAGTCCATGGTGCCAATCCAACCCAGCAGGGCACCATTTCTTCCGGCGTAAGACCCTTTATTTGCTTTCAGATAAGCATCTTTTTCCAGCAAGCTGTTGAAAGCGGCCATCTGGTCGGCTTCACTGAAGGTTACACCACCCACAGTGGTAGCTTTCCATTTCAGGTCTTCTGCCTTGTTGGGAATGTAAATCAGGTCGTTGTTGGCCAACTGATCATAATTCATATCGTTGCTGTAAAACAGGCTGTAACGGCCCTGATTGCCGGTTTGATAGAACAGGCTGAGCAAAGTTGACATTTTGTCGTTCTTTCCATAAATAAAGCGGTAGGTTGCGCTGGCAATGATGCGGTGGCGTTGGTCCTGGTCGCTGAACGCAAGCTCGGGTTTATTATTTCCATTTACAGAGCGGTTATCCCTCCAGCTGCTGTAAGCAATAGAACCGGCAGTAATCAGGTCTTTGGTTTCGCTGAAGTTATAGGCAACCATGGCAGACCAGTTGTTGCTGAATGGTTTTTCCAATTTGATGGTTGCGCTGTAGTTGTAGCCTTTGTTGGTGTTGGTGAGCACAATGGCATCGGTGATATTGTTCTGCACGCGCATGGCGTTATTCTGGGCTGTGCCGGTCAAACCTTTTCCGGGGAAATAGTCGCGCTTATCAGGGCCGTTAAAGTTCCCTGCTGCTTTTTCCTGGTTCACGTTGAGGTAGGCTACGTTGTTGATGGTTCTGGTGTACATGAACTCTGTAGTGGCTACAAAACCGAAGGGAAGCTTGAAATCAGCCCCAAGATCACTTCTCCATACTTGCGGGAACTTGAAATTCTGATCTGTCAGAGCCAGGTTGTACGAAGCTGGAGTAGTGGGGTTTGCAGGGATATACTTGGTCACATCCGGGCTGAAAGGATAAGCCTTGGAATTATCTATACGCATGGATCCGGTAAGGATACCATTGTTGCTCAACTGGTTGCTGATCCACACAAAAGCAGGACGGCCGGCAAACAAGCCTGTTCCGCCGCGAACCTGAATCTCACGGTTTCCTTTAGCATTCCAGTTGAACCCAATGCGGGGTGACCACAGGATGTTTCTGCCGGGAAGTTTACCCGTTGCATATTTCACAGCTTTGTAGTTTTCGTCGCGGAAGGTCATGGTATCAGCCTTTGCGTTGCTTAGTTCGGGGTCCTGATACATCGGAAGATCAAAGCGGATACCGGCAGTTACTTTCAGGCGTTTATTTACGTTCCAGGCATCCTGCAGATAAGCAGAAGTTTGCGCTACTACGGGGCTGGCTGTCGGGAGGGCTTTGCCGGGAAGCGCTGAATACGTTAAAGCATAACGGCGGGTGGAAACACCGGTGTCGCCGTTAGCACTTCTGTAGAAATCCTCCAGGCTGTTGAACACAAACTGACCATAATAGGTTGGGGCAAATGTGTTTTCAAAAGCAAAACGTTCAAATGCAATACCCGCAGTAATGGTGTGATTTCCGGTATAGTGGGTAATGTTGTCCTGAATCTGGAAAGTGTTAGTGTTCAGGACGTTGTTGGCCGTGAAAGGCTCGTACCCGAATGAAGTCAGGGTTGTGCCGTTCTGTTGAATGTCAACCAGTGGGAACACACCACCATTGCTGGAGCGATAATCTCGGTTGGCTGTATAGCCAATGATGAAGTTGTTGTGCGTCTGGCGGCTCAGTGTACTGTTCAGTTCGCCAATGATAGAATAAATATCATTGTTGATCACATAGTTAGAGTTTGCAAAATTGAGCGCGTTCAGGTTGTCGCGGCGGTTGCCGTTTACTACGCCTGAATTGCTGATGAGTACATCGCGTGAAGAGCGCAATTGGTTGTAACGCAGTACCGCACGGTGCTTCTGACTGATGTTCCAGTCGAATTTGGCCAGGTATTTCAGGCTGTATGTTTTGAGGGTATAGTTTTCATAAGCCCCAGGGTCATAACCATAGCGGCTTTTCAGGAAGTTACTCAGTGAATCAAGGGCAGATGCGCGAACCCGTGTTACATTGGTTCCACTCAGTCCGGGACGTGCTGCCAGGAATGAAGTAGCCGGATCTTCACGGTTTTCCATTTCAGCATTGAAGAAATAGAACAGCTTATTTTTTACAATGGCACCACCAACGCGGAAGCCGGTTTGCATCACGTTGTAGTCGTTTTTTACTACATCTACGCCATTGGCCTTTTTTCCGGTAAGGTTCTGGTTTCGTGTGTTGTAAAAAACTGAACCTTCAACCTGATTGGTACCGCTGCGTGTTACCGCATTGATTCCACCGCCGGTGAAACCACCATTTTTAACGTCATAAGGAGCCAGATTCACGCTAATTTCCTGAAGTGCATCCAATGAAATGGGCGTAGAGGCTGTTTGCCCTGCCGGAGCTGAAGCAAGACCAAAGCTGTTGTTGAAGATGGAACCGTCAATAGTCAGGTTGTTGTAGCGGCTGTCCTGACCGCCAAGTGAAATACCTGAGCCGGTGGTTGCAGCCACTGAAGAGGAACGGGCTTGTGGTGTTAGACGGAGGAAGTCATTTAAACTGCGGCTGATGGTAGGAAGTGAAGTCAGGGCTTCCTTATCAACCACGGTTGACGCTCCTGTGTTCTGGTTATTCAGCAGGCGGTTTCGTACTGCTTTGATGGTTACTGTTTCCATCTGCCCTACGGTAAAGTCAAGTACGAAGATTTGTGAAAGGGTCAATGTGATGTCCTCTGCCTTGTCAGCGGTTTTCCCGTTGGCATCTTTGCATTCAACGGTGTAAGGTCCGCCAATTTTTACC
>JAGWYC010000086.1 GCA_018969565.1 Bacteroidota bacterium
GGGGACGTCGTGAAGACGGCCTGCGGCCGCAGGCCGTGCGCATCGGCGATATTGAACCCCTGGCCAGTCCGAGGCTGGTCTGTGAAGATGCTGAGTTGAACCGTGTTCTGGGCGGGGGCATCGTGCCCGGCTCACTGATTCTGTGCGGCGGCGAACCCGGCATCGGCAAGAGCACACTGCTGTTACAGGTGGCGCTGCAACTTGGCGAAAAGGTGATGTATGTGAGCGGGGAAGAAAGCGAAGAACAACTGAAAATGCGGGCCGAACGCATCGGCATCGTGAACGAGCAGTGCTTCATCCTCACCGAAACCCAGGTGGAAGCGGTATTGCAAAGGCTCGAAGAGCATCAGCCTGCTCTGGTCATCGTGGACAGCATCCAGACCTTATACACCGACAGCATTGAAAGTGCCCCCGGCAGCATTTCGCAGATCCGCGACTGCGCTTCCGCATTGATGCGCTACGCCAAAACAGCCGACGTGCCGGTATTTCTGATCGGACATATCAACAAAGACGGACAACTGGCAGGCCCGAAAATTCTGGAACACATGGTGGATACGGTATTGCAGTTTGAAGGCGACCGCCACCATACCTACCGCATCCTGCGCACGTTGAAGAACCGCTTTGGCAATACCAGCGAACTGGGCATCTACGAGATGACCGGCAGCGGCCTGCGCCCGGTGGACAATCCTTCCGAAATTCTGATTTCTCAGCGCGACGAAGCCCTGAGCGGCATATCCATTGCCGCCGCCATGGAAGGCCTGCGCCCCTTGCTGATTGAAACACAGGCCCTGGTGAGCAGCGCCGTGTACGGAACCCCGCAGCGTACCTGCACGGGCTACGACTTACGCAGGCTGAATATGCTCCTGGCCGTGCTGGAAAAGCGTTGCGGCTTCCGGTTGGGTGCCCAGGATGTGTTTGTGAACATTGCCGGCGGACTGCGCGTAGAAGACCCCGGCATGGACCTGGGCATCGTGGCGGCCATCCTGAGCAGCTACCAGAATCTGTCCCTTCCCGCTGATATTGTATGCTGCGCAGAAGTCGGTCTGGCCGGAGAAATCCGCGCCGTAAACCGCATCGAGCAGCGCATCGCCGAAGCCGAGAAACTGGGCTTCAGCCAGATTATTGTCAGCAAATACAACCGCCTGCAGGAACCCGAAAAAAGGCGCATCAAAGTGATACAAGCCGGCAGAGTTGACGAAGTATTCAGCCTGCTGTTTGGCTGAGGCAGGAAACATTTTCGAAGAAAACAGGAAAAAGTCCGGCGCGCTTATTTTTGTCGGATATGTTCATCCGCAACATCTTTCTAGGACTCCTGGGCATCGGCTCCATCTTCGGGGCATTGCAGGCTCAAGACTATCAGGCCTACGACCGCGACCCCGGGGCCCACGAAACCGACCGCAACATTGATGTGAGCCACATGCTGCTCGAAGTATCATTCAAGCCGGAAGAAGGCCTGGTGATGGGGAAAGTGAAGCACACCTTCACGCTGCTGCAGCCACAGGCAGACACCATATTCCTGGATGGCCCCGGCATCAAAGTGAAAGGCATCAAAGCCTGGCGCATCACGCGCAGTGGTGCCAAACAAACCGTGCAGGAAACTACCATTCCCGCCACCTGGCGCAGTATCACGCAGGGCATTGTGGTTGTGGGAACGGAGTTCAAGGGCGTGGGTGCCGAATATGCCGTGGAGCTGGAGTATGAAGCCAATCCGAAACGCGGCATTTACTTCGTAGGCTGGAAACTGCCCGAAATTACCGATCCCGCCCACATGAGCCGCAGGCAGATCTGGACCCAGGGACAAGGCATTGACAACCGCCACTGGATTCCCATGATTGACCAGCGCAGCGATAAGTTCATTACTGAAGTGAAGGTTCATTTCGACAAAAGCTATCAGGTATTATCCAATGGGCAGCTTTTGGCCAATAAAGAAGAAGGCAATGGCAACAAGCTTTGGCACTACCGCATCAACAAACAGCATGCAGGCTACCTGCTCATGCTGGCCATAGACCGTTATGCGGTGAAGCGCACAACCACAAAACGAGGCACGCCCATTCAATTCTGGTATTATCCCGAAAACCCTGAGCGACTGGAGCCCAGCAGCAAATACAGCGAAGCGATAATCGAAGCGTTAGAAGATGAAACCGGCTACGCCTACCCCTGGGGTTCCTACGCCCAGGTGATGGTGCAGGAGTTCCTGTACGGCGCTATGGAAAATACCGGTGCCACGGTATTCGGCGACTTCTTCTGGATTGACTCACGTGGCTACCTGGACCGCAACTATGTAGGAGTGAATGCCCACGAGGCGGCGCATCAGTGGTTCGGCGACCTGGTCACAGCCCGCACCGATGCCGACCAGTGGCTGCAGGAGAGTTTCGCCACCTACTACCCCACCCTGGTTTTCCGCAAACTGATGGGTGATGATGAAATGAAATGGCAGCAGCGCGGCAACATGAATTCTGCCATAGCCGCCGGAGAAAAGAACAGCCTACCTGTGCGCCATTCCAATAGCGGCACCGCCCGTATTTATCCCAAAGGCGCTTCGGTGCTGAGCATGATGCGCTATGTGCTGGGCGAAGATGCCTACCGTCGCAGCATCAAACTATATCTGGACCGACACGCTTTCGGTAATGTAGAAACCCATGACCTGCAAAAGGCCATCATTGATGCTACAGGTGTGAACCTGGATTGGTTCTTCGACCAGTGGATCTGGCGGGGTGGAGAACCTCATTATCAGGTAAGTACGCTGACCTCCGGCAAGAACCTGGTATTTACCATTGAACAAATTCACAAGCAAGAACCCACTGTGGGGGTGTTTAAGATGCCCGTATGGCTGGCTGTTTATTATAAAGACGGCAGTTCTGACCGCAAACAGGTGATGGTGGACAAGCTTTACCAGCAGGTATATTTCCCGCTTACATCAGGGAAAGAAGTAGCCTTTGCTTTGTTCGATGAACACTCAAACATCCTGAAGAAAATCAACTTCCGAAAATCGGCTGAAGAATTGCTGGCACAGGCTTCCATGGCTGCCGGCATGCTGGACCGTTACGATGCTTTGGTTGCTTTGGGCAAGATGGGCAGCGAGGTTATTCCGGCAGGTTTTCTGGAAGACCGTTTTGCAAAAGAAACCCACCGCAGCATCAGGGCGGAACTGGCACGTATGATGATGAAATCAAACAATGCCACACAAGCCCTGAAGCTGATGGCTGACCCCGAAGTAGATGTGCGCCGTGCCGTGGTGGAAAGCCTCAGCGCTTCCGACGCCAATGAACCTGTTTTGGTGCGTGCCCTGAAAGACTCCAGCTACGGAATTATAGAAAATGCACTCGTAAAGCTGATGACCTGGCAAAAAGATGCTTCCAAACGCACAGGCTACCTGGAACTGACCAAGGGCTTATATGGCAATCAGCACGGCCTGCACATTCGCTGGCTGGAACTGGCCATTCCGCAATACGGACCGGAAATGAGCGGACCTATGAAGGGCATGATTATTGACTATTCAGGACCCATGTACGAGTTCCGTACCCGGGTAAATGCCTTCGAGGCCCTGAAACGCCTGAATTTGTTCAGCGAAGGCATTTGCCGCAATTTGTTTGAAGCCGGCATGAGTTTCAATAGCCGCCTGAGCAATCCCGCCCGCGAAACCCTGAATTATTTCAAGCAGCAAAGTGCTTCGCTGGCCCTGATGAAGCAGGTAGCTGCCTCTTCAGAGTGGAATGCAGAGCAGCAGAAAGTGATTAAGGAAATCATCGGCAACTAAGCCAACAAAAGCATATTGAATAAAAAAGAGCAACCTGTGGGTTGCTCTTTTTTTATGGTACATAGCGCATGTTCATCCTGAGTAATACTGTTGTATCATACCCCCGACATCGGCAGGGACGCAAGAACCCTGAACTGCGAAAAGGCGGTAAAGTTTGCCGTCCTTCGGCGGGCTCAGGATGACAAAGGGCTCAGGATGACAAAGGACTCAGGATGACAAAATCCCATGTCATCCTGAGCTAGTTTACCCTGAGCGAAGCCGAAGGGAAGGACCTTTTAACCGATGCTTACTCTTCAGCGGATTAACTGATGCATACTCTTCAGCGCATTAACCGCTGCATACTCTTCCGCGGATTAACCGATGTTTACTCTTCAGCGGAAGAATGCTCCTGCGCTGTAGAAGGATTGGCTTCGAGCTTGGTATTGGCAAAAAGATACTTCTGAAACAGCAGGATGCTGATCACACCCACGCTGATGGCAGCATCGGCGATGTTCCAGATGGCTCCGAAGAAGGTAAAATGCTCACCGCCCCATATCGGGAGCCAGTTGGGCAGATATCCTTCCCAGATGGGCGCATAGAACATGTCCACTACGCGGCCTTCAAACCAGCCGCCGGGATAAAAGTTGCGGTCTTTGAACATCACTCCGTAGAAAACGGAATCTATAATATTACCCAAGGCTCCGGCGATAATCAGCGCAATGCAGACCAGGAAGCCCATTCTGGCTTTCATGGAAGCCTGTTTGTACAAGTACCAGCATCCAAACATCACGGCACCGATGCGAAAGGTGGTAAGCAGGTATTTACCTATGCGTCCACCCAATTCGATACCGAAGGCCATTCCGTTGTTTTCGGTGTAGTGCATCACGAACCAGTCGCCGAAGATGCTGAACTGTTCGCGCCAGGCCATGTGGGTTTTCACCCAAACCTTAAGTACCTGATCCGCAATCAGAATCAGAATGATTAACGCTGCAGGAAGCCAAAGGCGCTTCCATACGGAATCATGGGGATGCAGTACCGCTTGTTGTTCCACCTTATTTCTGGCCCAGCTTGGCTTCGATGCTCATGGTGGTGTGTGGAACGGCGCGCAAACGCTCCTTGGGAATCAATTTCCCGGTTACCTTACACACGCCATAGGTGCCATTTTCTACCCTGACCAGCGCGGCTTCCAGGTTGTTGATGAATTTTTTCAGCCTTCCTGCAAGCTGGGTAAGGTTTTCTTTTTCGAAGGTATCGGCACCATCGTCAAGGGTCAGATAATTGTTGTTGGTGCTGTCGGTACCGTTTTCATTGCCGTCGCGCAACTGGCGCTGCAAGGTGTTAAATTCTTCTCTGGCTACATCAAGTTTTTTATTGATGATGTCGCGAAATTCTTTGAGTTCTTCTTCGGAGTAACGGTTCTTTTCCATAGCGTGGTCAGGGGATACTTAAGGATGGTACAATTTGAATACTGATGTTCCTGCCTTCTATTTCGACCGCTTCCCCCACTGAGCCTTCCACGCGGTGCATGGCGTCGGCCAGAACTTCGCCGCAAATATAAGTGCTAAAACGGGTGCAGGCATCGGCAAGCTGATCATCGGCTGCATAGCTTACCACAATTCGGTCTGTAACCTGCAGACCGCTTTCCTTGCGCATATTCTGGATGCGGTTCACCACGTCGCGGGCCCAGCCCTCGGCTGTCAGCTCGTCATTAAGGGTAATATCCAGCGCCACAGTGAGGTTTCCATCGGTGGCCACCTGCCAACCCGGTATATCTTCTGAGCTGATTTCCACTTCCTGCAAAAGCAGTTCAAACGGACCTCCGGGCAGTGTTACACTGAGTGAACCGTTTTTCTCCAGATGCCGGATTTGTTCCTGGCTGAACTTTGCGGCCATCTGCTGCAAATCTTTCATGCCGGCACCAACCCTGGGACCCAATGCTTTGAAATTCAAACGGATTTTCTTCACCAGCACCTCATTATCTTCTGCCAGGTACTGCAATTCCTTCACATTCACTTCGCTCAGAATCAAGGCTTCCACATGTTCCAGCCTGCGGCGGAATTCCTGACCGGAAACGGGCACCATGATGCGTCTCAAAGGCTGTCTCACGCGCAGCTTCTCCTTCTTGCGTATGCTGAACACCATGCTGCACAAACTTTGCGCAATCTGCATGGTGGCTTCAAGTTCATGGTTGATGAGGCTTTCGCGATGTTTGGGGAAATTGCTCAGGTGTACCGATGCCGCGCAGGTTCCGGGGTGCTGTTTGCGCATGGGTTCGGTGAGACTTTGATACAGCCATTCGCTGAAGAATGGCGAAACCGGACTCATCAGCTCGCTCACACGCAGCAGACATTCGAACAATGTTTCATAGGCGGCCTGCTTGTCGTCGTTCATTTCACCTTTCCAGAAACGACGGCGGCTGAGGCGCACATACCAGTTGCTGAGCTGCTCTTCCACAAAGTCCTCGATGGCGCGGGTGGCGCGGGTAGGATCGTAATCGTCCATAGCGGCTTCCACCTGCAGCATCAGGGAATGCAACTTGCTCAGTACCCAACGGTCCAGTTCAGAACGTTGGGCATAGGGAATCTGCTTTTCCGGGTTGAATACAAAACCGTCCAGCCCGGCGTACAGTGCGAAAAAGCTGTAGGTATTATACAGTGTTCCGAAAAATTTGCGCTGCACTTCACCAATTCCATCCAGGTCAAACTTCAGGTTATCCCATGGCGGGGCATTGCTGATCATGTACCAGCGCAGGGCATCGGCGCCGTATTGATCTACGGTTTTAAATGGATCCACCGCATTGCCGAGGCGTTTGCTCATCTTGTTGCCGTTTTTATCCAGCACCAGACCATTGGCCACCACATTCTTATAGGCCACACTGTCGTGCAGCATCACGGCGATGGCGTGCAGGGTAAAGAACCAACCACGGGTCTGGTCCACGCCTTCGGCGATAAAATCAGCGGGGAAATTCTGCGCGAAGTTTTCTTTATTTTCAAACGGAAGATGCCACTGGGCGTATGGCATGGCGCCGCTGTCGAACCACACGTCAATCAAATCAGTTTCGCGACGCATGGGTTCCCCTTGTGGGCTGAGCAGCACAATGTCGTCCACCCATGGCCGGTGCAGTTCGAAATCCGGATTATCTAAAGGATTTTCATGCATGAGTCCGGCGGCAACTGCTTCGCTGCAGGCTTGTTTCAGTTCATCCATAGAACCGATACATCGTTCTTCAGCACCGTCATCTGTTCGCCAGATGGGGAGCGGTGTTCCCCAGTAACGGCTGCGACTCAGGTTCCAGTCCACCAGATTTTCCAGCCAGTTTCCGAAACGGCCTTCACCGGTAGCCTTGGGTTTCCAGTTGATGGTTTTATTCAGTTCCACCATGCGGTCTTTTACGGCAGTGGTGCGGATAAACCAGCTCTCAAGCGGGTAATACAGAATGGGTTTATCGGTTCGCCAGCAGTGGGGATAGCTGTGCTCGTACTTTTCTACACGAAAGGCCTTGTTCTCCTGTTTCAGTTTAATAGAGATGCGCTCATCCACGTTGAGGTACTTATCGCGGCCTTGTGTCTGTCGCTCTGCTTCTTTCTGGGCTTCATTCAGATAGGCTTCCTTCACATATTCTCCGGCGAAATCAGTCACTTCGGGAACAAAACGTCCCTGACGGTCCACCAGGGTCAGGCTGCCCAGGTTGTTTTGACGTGCGGTGCGGAAGTCATCGGCGCCGAAACTCGGAGCCAGGTGTACGATGCCCGTACCATCTTCGGTGGTAACGAAGTCGGCGCAAACTACGCGGAAGTTATCTCCGCTGTCGGGCTGCGTATAAGGAAGCAGTTGTTCGTAGCGCAGATTTTCAAGTTCACGGCCTTTCAGGTGCCGGATTACAGACCAGGGCAGTATTTTATCACCCGGCTTCCAGGCAGAGGGATCGGCATCCGCTCCGGCCGGATCAAACCAGCGGCCCAGCAGATTTTGGGCCAGGTATAGCTTCACCGGAATACCCGTGTATGGGTTGAGGGTTTGCACCTGCACATAATCAATATCGGGTCCCACGGCCAGCCCGGTATTTCCGGGCAGGGTCCAGGGTGTGGTCGTCCATGCCAGCAAGTATTCGTTGTTGCTTCCCTGAACTTTAAACTGGGCCACTACTGTAGTGTCTTTAACCATCTGATATGTGCCCGGCTGATTCAGTTCATGGCTGCTCAGCCCGGTACCGGCGGCAGGTGAATACGGCTG
>JAGWYC010000087.1 GCA_018969565.1 Bacteroidota bacterium
GCGGTGCAGCTTTCCGATGAAGATTTAGATTACGGCCTGTCTCTGGCCGATTGCCTGTTTGAGGCAGGATATCCCGAGCGCAGCAGCAGGGAATATGCCCGCTTGTCTGCCATGTATCCGGAAGATTCCACCTTGTGGTGCTCCTGGGCTACCATGCTGCACGAAGCACGCGATTTGAAGGCCGCAATGAAAGTAATTAACGCCGCCTTGCAGCAATTGCCGGATGATTTTCGCCTCTGGTATATCAGCGCTGCGGTGCATTACCTCGGAGGTCGTCACGTAGCGGCTATGGAAGCCCTGCAATATGCGCTGGCCTTAAATTACAAGGAACACGAGGAGATGTTTAAATTTGCTCCCGAACTAAGGCAGGTCGGAACCATCCATGAGATGATTGCCCGATACGCCCACTGAACGGAATGCACAACGACATCTTCAAGCTCAAGTCCTTACCGGACAGAACCGAAAAACCCAGAAATTCAGGCTTAACGATGGTGATGGACAAGGGCCTCACCTTGCATGAAGCGGAGGATTTCATAGAAAACAACCTGCCCCATGTGGACATCATCAAGCTGGGATTTGGCACCGGCGTGGTAACCCCGCATCTGGAGCGCAAAATCAAGTTGTATCAGGATGCCGGTTTGCCGGTGTATTTCGGAGGAACCCTGTTCGAGGCCTATGTAATCAGGAAGCAGTTTGAAGATTACCTGCGCATCTTGGATCATTTCAACATCAGCCATGCTGAGGTAAGCGACGGATCTATTGAAATGCCGCATGATGAGAAGTGCCGCTACATCAGCCTGTTGGCCAAGCGCGCCACGGTATTCAGCGAGGTAGGTTCCAAGGATGCAGAGAAAATCATCCCGCCCTATGAGTGGATTGAACAGATGGAAACCGAGTTACAGGCCGGCGCCTGGAAAGTGATTGCCGAAGCCCGTGAGAGCGGTACTGTGGGCATCTTCCGCGGCACCGGAGAAGTGCGTTCAGGGCTGGTGGCAGAAATCATCCGCAAAATTCCCCTGGAGCAAATCATTTGGGAAGCGCCACAAAAAACCCAGCAGGTATGGTTCATTAAACTCTACGGAGCCAACGTAAACCTGGGAAACATAGCCCCCAACGAACTGATCGCCCTCGAAACACTGCGCATCGGCCTGAGAGGCGACAGCTTTGACTTCTTCCTGTGAATCAAAAAGGATAACGTCCAAATCGTACAGACCGAAGAAAGGAATAAACCTTTAATCCCTGTCCAGGTGTTCCAGCCTTAACAAACCTTCTTCATACGACAGGTAGGCGCCCTGGGCCAGACCATCGGCCATAAAATACCGGCCCTGCCAATCCCTGATGCTGCGCTCAAAAGCCTTACGCATATCCTCTACAATGGTATGCCCGAATACCTGAACAGCTTTTCCTTTTAAAAAAGCAGGATTATTTTTCAGCAGCCCTGCCGGCCTTATCCAGATGGGTGATTCCCAGGGACTGTCCCTCATGGGATTATAGCTGCGCACTTCAAATAGCTTTGGTTGTTCCCGGAATACCTTATTCACCGCGCAGACGATACTCGGCACATCATCAGGATGCCAGAATTCCCCTTCAGGACCGGCAAAATCGTTCAACCATTCAGAGGAAACTCCGGCGTGGGAGCAGAGTATATGATCTGCGGCAAAAGCCATATCAAACAGGTCTATGTTTTTGCGAAAAAGTGGCTTCACTTTTGGTGCAATTCCGGGCTGAAAACCGGAGTATTCCCGCCTACAAAACTCAGGCAGATAGTGGTAGTCATGGTTCCCGAAGAGCAATACCACGTTATTGTCTTTTGCCTTCTTGAATTCTATAATCTCGCTTAAGTTCTCTACCTGCCTTTTTCCGCTGATGCGCTCGCCTTTGGTATCCAGATAATCACCGAAAAACACAAACCGGTCGGCATCCTGTTCCCTTTCCACGATGGTTTTCCAGGTATCCCTGCCGTGTATGTCGCCGATAAAAACAACTTTACCCATAAATCAATTAAACCGGCTGCAATAATATAGTCATTTCCTCCGAATAAAACAGCGTGACCGAAAAACCCGATTGTTTCGAAGGTTCAGGGTCCGGTAGTGTAAAGCAGTCGGAAGCAAGCCACGAATCCCGTTTCTGCCTAAATTCGCGGCATGTACGGAGCATTCAAAGATTTCCTGAGCGCCGAGCTGAACGCCATCGAAACGGCCGGCCTGTATAAACGCGAACGCATCATTGTAAGTCCGCAGGACGCGGTAATTCGTCTGGATAACGGAGCTGAGGTCATCAACTTCTGCGCCAACAACTATCTGGGCCTCAGCAGCCATCCCCGGGTGACCGAGGCCGCCAAGCGCGCCATTGACACCCACGGCTTCGGCATGAGCAGCGTACGCTTTATCTGCGGCACCCAAGACATCCACAAGGAGCTCGAAGCGAAGATTGCCTCCTTCTACGAAACAGACGATACCATCCTCTACGCCGCGGCCTTCGATGCCAACGGCGGCGTATTCGAACCCCTGCTCAGCGAGGAAGACGCCATCATCAGCGATTCCCTGAACCATGCCAGCATCATTGACGGCGTACGCCTCTGTAAGGCCCGCCGCTATCGCTATGCCAACAACAACATGGCCGAACTGGAAGAGCAACTGCAAAAAGCCAACGCCGAAGGCGCCCGCTTCAAGCTGATTGTTACCGACGGCGTATTCAGCATGGACGGCTACGTGGCGCAATTAGACAAAATCTGCGACCTGGCGGATCAATACAACGCCCTCGTGATGACCGACGAATGCCACGCTGCCGGATTCATCGGCAAGACCGGTCGCGGCACGCCGGAATACTGCAACGTAATGGGCCGAGTGGACATCATCACCGGCACCCTGGGCAAGGCCCTCGGCGGCGCCATGGGCGGATACACCACCGGCCGGAAAGAAATCATTGACATGCTGCGCCAGCGCAGCCGTCCTTATCTGTTCTCCAACTCACTCGCACCCAGCATTGTCGGCGCCAGCATTGAAGTGTTCAACATGCTCACCGAAACCACCGAGTTGCGCGACAAGCTGGAAGCCAATGTGAAGCGCTTCAAGGAAGGCGTAAAAGCGGCGGGCTTCGACTATAAAGACGGCGACAGCGCCATCGTGCCCATCATGCTGTACGATGCGAAGCTGAGTCAGGTGATGGCCGACAAGCTGCTGGAAGAAGGCATTTACGTCATCGGGTTCTTCTATCCCGTGGTACCCAAAGACCAGGCGCGTATCCGCGTGCAGCTCAGCGCCGCGCACGAATTTGAGCACATAGACCGCGCCGTAGCCGCCTTCACCAAGGTAGGCCGTGAGCTCGGCGTGCTGAAGGCTTAAGACCCGCCGCGGTCACTGAGTAGGCCGCCGAAAGGCGAGCCGTATCGAAGTGTAACCGCACAGCATTTCGATACGCCTGCGGCGACTCAATGACCGGGCGGCGGCTACTGCTAGGCTTGCCCCGCCCGAGCAAGACGAGCGGCGGGGAAGTGAAGCGGCCCAGGTAAGACGAGCGGCGGGGAAGTGAAGCGGCCCGAGTGAAGCGATCGGTTGCCAAGCTAATTACAGTAAATATCAAGATTCTGCCTATGTCACTTCGATAAGTCGCTGCTGCGCAGCTCCCACTCAGTGACCGGTCACTGAGTAGGCGAAACGGAGTGGAGCCGTATCGAAGTGATACCGCCCGAGCAAGACGAGCGGCGGGGAAGCGAGTTTGATAATAAAGGAAGATTACTTCCGGTGCATTTCCCAACGTTTCGATACGTCCGGTGCATTTCGATACGCCACCGCGAAGCGGTGGCTACTCAATGACCGGGCTGCAGCTACCGCGAGGCTTTGCTCCCGGTCTGCGACTCAATGACCGGGGCTCAACAAAATTTATAAAACACGTTAAACGGATTTATGAAACCTGCATCTAAAAGGCTTTATGAGATACTTATTGTACTCCTTACAATTAGTGCGGTTCATCTATGTCGGGGCGCTGTTCTTGGTTTTAGCTGAAGGCGCCTCGGCACAGAGTCCGAACATCATCCTGGGGCGGCCCACGGATACTTCTGTCACGGCGAGCATCATGTTTACCACGGCCCAATTCTGTTATGTGGAATACGGCGCCGCGCCTTCTTCGTACAGCAATACCACCCCAATCATGCAGCTACAGGCCAATGTGCCTGAAGAATTGCTGATCAACAAACTCAATGCCGACAGCCGCTACTGGTACCGTGTACGCTATAACAGCAGTGGCAGCGGAGTTTTTGCAACCACGCCTGAGTACAATTTCCATACGCAGCGCAAACCCGGTTCAGCCTTCACCTTCACCATTGAAGCCGACGAGCACCTGTACGACAAGAAAGGCATCGCCAATATGTATAAGGTTACCCTGGCTAACCAGGCGGCAGATCAACCCGACTTCATGCTTTCGCTGGGCGATATCTTCGGTGATGACCACCAGTGGAAAACCATCACTTCCCCCGAAGTAGATGTATTGCACCGCAACTACCGTCCTTTTCTCGGCGCCGTATGTCATTCGATTCCCTTTTATGTATGCCTGGGAAACCACGAGGGAGAAAACGATTACTACTATCTCCAGAAGCCCGGTGCCAACCTTTGTGTCTGGGGAACACAGTCGCGCAAGAATTATTATCCTAATCCCTTTCCAAACGGATTTTACTCCGGTAATGCGGATGTGGAACCTTATGGCATCGGCAACCCGGAAAACTACTACGCCTGGGTGTGGGGCGACGCCCAGTTTATCGTGCTGGATGTGTATCGCGACCAGTGCGATTCTTCAGACAAACCCCTGAAATGGGCATGGACGCTGGGTAAAAAGCAATACGACTGGCTGAAGAATACGCTGGCTGCCAGCACCTCTAAGTACAAGTTTGTATTTGCGCACCATGTACGCGGACAGGGGCGGGGCGGCATCACCAACGCCACACAGTTTGAATGGGGTGGACTGGATGGAACCAAGGACCTCTTTGCCACCAACAGGACCGGCTGGGATAAGCCCATCCACAAACTGTTTGTGGACAATAAAGTGAACATCTTCTTCCAGGGCCACGACCATGTGTTTGCGCATGAAACCCTGGATGGTGTGGTGTATCAGGCGTGCCCGATGGCGGCAGATTCCACCTATGAGATAGGCATGCTGGCCAATGCCGATGCTTATGTTTCAGACACCTTCCCCGGCACCGGCCACCTGCGGGTACATGTGGGTGATGATGGGGTAAAGGTGGATTTTGTAAGGGCCTACCTTCCTAAAGACACGCTGGGTATCCGCAAGAACAGGGAAGTGCCTTTTTCCTATACCGTAGGCGGTCTTCCGCAGCAACAAATAGAACTGCTCGATGCCTCGGTGCGTGTGTGGCCCAACCCTGCGGAAAATCGCTTGTATATTGAACTTCCTGAAGCACTGCGAGGCGCCACACTCACACTCAGTAATCTTCAGGGACAAACCTTGTTGCACAGTGCAGTTCCTGAAATGGACCTCAGCAGGCTGAGCCCGGGTTGTTACCTTCTCCACATGCAACACCACCAAACCACTCTGTGCCGCAAGGTATGGGTGAACCGATAAGCACATGAAGCAGTTATACAGCATCTTCCTCACAGCGCTTCTCTTTGCAGAAGCCGCTGCACAAAAACCCACCCATACAGAATTTCTGGGTCGTCCGGGCGATCGCAGCATCACCGTTCAGCTATTCTTCGACCAGGACGTGGACATGCAGTTGCGCTGCGGCACACAAAGCGGAACCTATCCTGTGCAAAGTTCATGGCAAACCTTTGCCGCCGGAACGCCCGCAGAAATCACGCTCAGCGGGCTGGACCCCGACAAACAATACTATTACCGGGTGGCCTACCGGAAACCGGGAACTACGAACGAAATCCTGCGCCCGGAATACCGTTTCCGCACCGCAGCTCCGGCAGGTAAAACCTTCACCTTTGTGGTTCAGGCCGACCCGCACCTCGATGAACAAAGCGATACCGGAATCTACCGTCTTTGCCTGAAAAACCAACTGGCGGACAACCCGGATTTCATGATAGACCTGGGCGACATCCTCATGTCGGACAAGTTGCAGAATGCCGCACGACAGATTCCCCGTGATACCGTAACCTACCGCGCCCACCTGATGCGCTCCTACTACGAAACCATGAGCCACTCCGTGCCTGTATTCCTCACGGTGGGCAATCATGAGGGCGAATGTGGCTGGCTCAACAGCGCCAATGGCAACAATGTGGCAGTCTGGGGCACCCTCGACAGAAAGAAGTATTTTGTTAACCCCGAACCCGATGCGTTTTATTCCGGCGATACCACGAACTACAAATACGTTGGCCGCCGTGAAAGTTACTACGCCTGGGAATGGGGCGACGCCTTATTCGTCATCCTGGATCCATATTGGAACACGAGTCCCAAGCCAGACTCGCTGAACGGCTGGCGCTGGTCTTTGGGGAAAACCCAGTATGATTGGCTCAAAAGCACCTTGGAACGCAGCAATAAGAAGTTCAAGTTTGTATTTGCCCATCAACTGGTGGGCGGAGATCCCGAAGGGCGCGGTGGGGTGGAATTTGCCAGCCGCTACGAATGGGGAGGCAAAAACCTGGACGGAACCTATGGCTTCGATACCAAACGACCGGGCTGGTATAAACCCATCCGCGATTTGCTGAAAGAAAACCGGGCCACCATTTTCTTCCACGGCCACGATCATTTCTTTGGAAAGCAGCAGGAGTCCTGCCTGATATATCAGGAAGTACCGCAGCCCAGCCATCCCAACTTCTCCAGCGCTAAGCAAGCCACAGATTATGGTTATGTAGAAGGGCAAATCCTGCCCAATTCCGGTCACCTGAGGGTTCAGGTTTCACCGGACGGAGTGAAGGTGGACTATGTCAGGGTTTACCTGCCCCGCAACGAAACGGGCTCCCGTAAAAACCGAGATGTGTCCGCCAGTTATTATATAGGCGCAAAGAACTGCTACGATTCCCTCAGCACTAATGTTCCCATCTTGTGGAACGAAGCCTACGCAGGCGAACTGATTTATCCCAACCCCTTCCAGCATCGAACCGAATTGCGCTTCAGTGTGCAGCAGGATGCGCCGTATCAACTGTTTGTAACCAATCAGCAAGGTCAAAAACTGCGTACATTGTGGGCCAATCAACTGATTCGCAAAGGCGACTACCTGATGATCTGGGATGGACGCAATGATGCAGGAAATGAGCTTCCCGCCGGTGTGTATTACGTACACTTTGTGGAAGGAAGCAACCAGGCAAGAACCCAAAAAGTAATCATCAACCCCTGAAGCTATGAATAAGCTATTGTTACTCGCCCTGCTGCTGTTTTCAGCGCTAACAGGGCTTTACAGCCACGACATCAGAACCGCGCACAGCACAGCCGGTCTTCGCGAATGGCATCTGAAGAACGGTAAACACCTGCACGCCTATTTCCTGTTGAGCAGAGCGAAAGAAGTGGTTCTTGAACAGAAGAACGGGCAAACAATTACCGTATCATTAGAGGAACTTTCAGGGTCTGACCGCGACTTCATTTCCGCCAAAAACGCTTCTATTAAGAACCTAAATCAATCTTTGATTCCTCATACAAACCGGGCACCTGAGGCGCATAAAGCCGAATCGGGAAACAGCACGTGGTCTTATCTGCTGCGCATTTCAGCTATAGTCCTCTTGTTTGTGCTGTGGTCTTTATTCCGCCGGTATTATCGGAAACAGGGCACAGCACAGAACCCGGGACTCAGAACCATAGCGGGCAGGTTCCTTACGGGCAAGCCGGCATTGTTGATTCTGTTCACCGCATCGGGGTATTACCTGTTCGCCTCCGGCAGAAGCGCACTCAGAACAAGTTCAGCCGTCACCAATCCCGCCTTTCTGGATTCTGCCTTTACGCCCTTTAAGCCATCCGTAGCCACCCGCTGGGACAGTAAGTATTTCTATGTGGAAAGCAATGG
>JAGWYC010000088.1 GCA_018969565.1 Bacteroidota bacterium
TATTTTTCAAGCACCTTCCGCGACTGGGCGAGGGTTAATACAATCAATGGCACCGCGCTGAATCCCATACTTGCAAATCCTTCCGCAAATCAGACTGCCTATCAGATTATGACCGGAAGCGCTGATGGTCCCATCGAATATCAAAGTGCGGCAAGAACTTATCAGGCTAAAGGTGTGGAATCGCAGATTCAGTACGTACTGAATACAGACAACATCAATTCCAAAGCACAACTGGGCATCCGATACCATAAAGATCAGGCCGACAGGTATGCTACTAAGTCAACTTATACCATGACCCGAGGCATAATGGTACTTACAGTAGCCGGAATCAAAGGAAACTCGGAAAATCAGATCCGCAAAGCGAATAGCCTTGCCGCTTTTTTCAATTACAATGTCAATTTCAAGGGTCTGAGCATAACGCCGGGAATTCGCTATGAAGACATCTATTTTGAATTTCTGAATTACGGGAATGCCGATGCTGCAAGACTGGGCACGGCATTAAAATCGGCAACCAATCGCATGAAGATTCTTTTACCCGGCGTTGGTATCAACTATCAAATTGACCATCGCATGAACTTGTATGCCGGTGCACACAAGGGCTTCTCTCCTCCCGGAATGCCTTCTTTGGGCAGCAGTGAACAGGCCAGGCCGGAAACAGCAGTCAACTATGAACTTGGATTCCGTTTTGAGCAGAAAGGTTTGCGCCTGGATGTTGCCGGATTCCATAGTGACTACGACAATATCCTCGGTTCTGACAATGTTTCGGGTGGTGGCGCAGGTACCGGTGCCATGTTTAATGCGGGGAACGCCCTGATCCAGGGACTGGAATTCAGCCTGGCCTGTGACTTAAGGGGTAATAATCAAAACAATACAAACTGGAAAATTCCCCTTCAAATCAGCTACACGTTCACCGATGCCCGTTTTAAAGATAGTTTCCGTAACGCCGGTGGCGACTGGGGCAGTGGTATGATCTACCGCAATGATGAAATTCCATTTATTCCAAAGCATGCGCTTAGCGTTAATCTGGGTTTCGAACACAAAAAAATCACCGCCACGTTCAGCGCTCGTTATGTTGGCCTTACCAGAACCAAACCGGGACAAGGCTCATTGATCACCCCATCGGAGCAGTCCACTTACGATGCCGTGAATAGCATTGCCTCCTTTCTGATTGTGGATTTTTCAACAAACTACCGAATCAGCAAAGGCATCAGTTGCTTCAATACCTTAAACAACATCACCAACAACAGAAATATTGTAGCTAATCTTCCCAATGGATACCGACCCAATATGCCCTTCGGCATCATGCTGGGACTGAAGGCAGATATCCGGTAAGTGATATAATCCTCATACAAATTTTAATTTGCAGGCATGTTGTTCAGGCTTTCCGGGCTTGAATGGCATGCCTTTATTTTGCCTGTATGTTTGGACTGCTGCTTCGAATCTTATTCCTGTTCCCACCGGAACGCGCGCATGCCCTCGCCATGAGCATGTTGCGTCTGGCTTTGTCAGTTCCCGTCCTTGGGTCTGTGCTGAAAAAAGCCTGGAAGCCTGATTCAAAGCCCATTCATTGCATGGGACTGGAATTCCCCAACGCAGTGGGACTGGCTGCAGGATTTGACAAAGATGCCAAACACCTGGACGTTTTCGAAGCTCTGGGATTTGGCTTTGTAGAAGTTGGCACCGTAACACCTAAACCCCAATCGGGCAATCCAAAACCTCGGTTGTTTCGTTTGGTGAAGGACCGCGCGCTCATCAACCGTATGGGATTCAACAATGAAGGCATGGAAGCGATGGCCGCAAGACTGAAACAACGAAAGCCGGAAAAGCTTATTGTTGGGGTGAACATTGGAAAAAACAAAGACACCCCTAATGAACAGGCCTTAGATGATTACCTGAATTGCTTTCATCGTCTTTATGCGCTTAGTGATTATATCGTTGTTAATGTAAGTTCCCCGAATACACCGGGACTGCGGGCACTTCAGGATAAAGAACCATTGAGTAAGATCATGCAGGCTCTGATGGAGTCACGTGCCAAGATGATGGAAGAAGGTGCAGGAAGAAAACCATTGCTTCTGAAAATCGCTCCGGATCTGAATGAAAGTCAGTTGGATGACGTAGCCGCACTGAGCCTGGAAACGGGCATTGACGGCCTGGTAGTTTCCAATACTACCCTAAGCAGGGAGGGCCTGTCGGTGGATGAGAAAACGATCCATGCTATAGGAAATGGAGGATTAAGCGGCGCGCCTCTTACCGATAAGGCCCAAAGCATCCTTGAATACCTCTCCCAGCGTCTGCCCTCCGGATTTCCCATCATTGGCGTGGGAGGTATCATGAATGTGGAAGATGCTGCAAAACGCAAACAGGCAGGAGCTGTGTTGATTCAGCTATATACAGGATTCATTTACGGTGGACCCGCATTAGTGAAGCGTATTGCTACGCAATGGGCATTACCCCGAAACAATCAATCCGGATATGGAAACCGTAAGCCCTGAAGGCACGGTTACTTCCTTAACTTAATTGCTTAAACTTGTTGTCTGGACATGTCATTTTGGAATAACCTGAGAAGAAAGAAAACCTTGGCTGATTTAGCTTATGTGAATCAGCCGGGTGTTACCAATATGCGGCAGGTGCTGGGCGTTCGAGATCTTACCGCCTTGGGCATAGCAGCCATCATTGGCGCCGGCATCTTCGGAACTATTGGCAAAGCATCTTTTGATGGCGGACCGGCCATCATCTGGCTGTTTGTTTTCACCGGAATCACCTGCGGTCTATCGGCCCTCAGCTATGCCCGATTCGCCGGTATTGCCCCTGTAAGTGGCAGCGCTTATACCTACGCCTACCTGAGCTTTGGAGAACTGCTGGCTTGGATTATCGGCTGGGATTTGCTGCTGGAATATGCTATAGGAAATATCGCCGTGGCTATTTCATGGAGTGATTATTTCACCGGACTGCTCAGTGGCACTGTTCTGGAAGTCCCTTCCTGGATGAGCATGGATTTCCTCAGCGCAAAACGCGCTTTTGAAAGCGGACTCTCCAATACCGAAGCCTATACCGCATACACCACGGCACCTCGTATTTTTGGGTTTCCCATCATTGCCGACATCCCGGCATTATTGATTGTAGTGCTGATTACCTGGCTTTGTTATGTGGGTATCCACGAAACACGTAAAGCGGGCAATCTGATGGTGCTGCTGAAACTGGCCGTAATTGTGCTGGTGATTGTCTGCGGAGCCTTTTTCATCAATACCGATAATTGGATTCCTTTTGCTCCTAATGGATTTAGCGGTGTGATGGCCGGAGTATCTGCCGTTTTCTTCTCCTACATAGGATTTGATGCCATCAGTACCACCGCTGAGGAATGTAAAAATCCGCAGCGTGATTTGCCCAGGGGTATGTTTTATTCCCTGCTCATCTGCACCATTTTATACATCCTGATCGCCCTCGTACTGACCGGAATGGTTCCCTATACTGAACTGAACGTTGGTGATCCGCTGGCCCATGTATTCAGCCATGTAAGACTGGACGGTATTAAAGGCATAATCGCTGTGAGCGCAATCATCGCCATGGCCAGTGTGTTGCTGGTTTTTCAATTGGGGCAACCAAGAATCTGGATGAGCATGAGTCGCGACGGACTACTGCCGCGTATATTTTCACGACTGCACCCCAGATACCAAACACCCGGATTCAGCACCATCATTACGGGTCTGCTTGTAGCCATTCCTGCTTTGTTCATGAACCTTACGGAAGTAACAGATTTAACCAGTATCGGCACCTTGTTTGCCTTTGTGCTGGTGAATGGCGGCGTCATTCTGATGGACATGAACAATGAGCATAACACGGGTTCTTTTCGTATTCCCTATATCCCTGCCTGGGTGGGTTTATTCCCTTTGATGCTGGTTCTGGTCATCCTGGCGGCCCTTTATCCGGAGCAGGCTGCTGCCAGTGCCGGGTTTGAAAAGGGCACACACTGGCTGGTGCTATTACCCAGAATATTGTTGGCCCTAAGCATGCTGCTGCTGTCCTTTGGTTCATTGCGCAGGCGTATTTCCCTGATACCCAGTCTGGGTATGCTGAGTTGTCTTTATCTGATGGCTGAGCTTAGTCCGCTCAACTGGGAACGCTTTTTCATCTGGTTGGCAATTGGTCTCTGTGTCTATTTTTTTTATGGCTATCGTCACAGCAAACTGCGTAAGCGTTTACAAGAATCATGAAAAAAATCGGATCACATGGAAGCAAGAGCATCAGCGAGCTTTTGCGGGAAATGGAAGAGAAATACAATCTGAGCGACCCTTTAAGGGAGGCGGCACTCAAGGAGCGCTGGAACGCCATTATGGGCCCATTGATTTCGAATCATACCCAAAATCTGAAATTCAAAGAAGGAAAATTGAGCATCTTCATTGACAATGCCCCACTCAAGGCAGAATTGAGCATGCGTCTGGAAGAAATTAAAAACCTGATTAATACCGAATTGGGCGCAGATACCGTCCGTGAAGTCTATATCCGCTGAATATCTTTGCACCATGGCACACCTCATCGCTCCATCTATGCTCAGCGCAGATTTTGGAAACCTGCAACGGGATACGGAGCTGGTCAACCAAAGCAATGCCGACTGGTTCCACGTGGACATTATGGATGGCGTTTTTGTACCCAATATCTCCTTCGGATTTCCTGTAGTAAAAAGTTTATACAAGCATGCACAAAAACCTTTGGATGTGCATTTGATGATTGTGCAGCCGGAGCGGTATATCAAGGAATTTAAAGATGCGGGTGCAGCAGTGCTCACCATTCACCTGGAAGCCAGCACCCACCTGCATCGCAGCCTAAATCAAATCAGAAAAGAAGGCATGAAGGCCGGAGTTGCGTTGAATCCTCACAGCCCGGTTCATCTGCTGGAGGATATCATTACCGAATGCGACCTAGTCTGCCTGATGAGTGTAAATCCGGGTTTCGGCGGGCAATCATTCATTGAACATACTTACGATAAAATCAGACAACTCAAAGCGCTCATTAATAAAAAGCAAAGTCACTGCCTCATTGAGATTGACGGAGGTGTTACTTTAGAAAACGCTCCTTCCCTGCTGGAAGCAGGCGCCGACGTGCTTGTAGCCGGGAATACCGTATTTGGCGCTGAGGATCCGAAATCTGTTATAGCACAATTAAAATCCAGCAGCCCGGCTCATACCAAAGGCTGATGAATCCACGTTGAATGCCGGTGAACAGGCTTTTACTGATTGCGCTGCTGATATTGGGTTTCCCTGAGGAAATGCTGGCACAGCAAAGCTGCATTTTGCGCATGGAGCTGCGCGACCAGGAAGATAAACCTGTTCCCGGAGTCTGGATTAAACCTCTCGGAAGCCTGAACGGAGCGCTCACCAATGAGGATGGTCGCTGCGCTATTAAAGTCCCCTGTGATTCAGCCATCCGTATTGAAGGTTTTTTTGAGCGCAAACGCGTGTTTAGCGGCCAGATGGTCGCGCTGAAAGACAGTACAAAGTACCAGATAGCCTACCTCAATGCAGGCGTTGGCAATATGGAATTACTGCGCATCACCTCAGGCACCGGAACCGGACTGAACATAGAACTGAAACCAAGAGCGGTGGAAGGTATGACCGGCCTGGGCAGCGGCATTGAGAACATAATTAAAACCCTGCCGGGGGTGTTCAGCAACAACGAATTGTCCTCTCAATACAGCGTACGGGGGGGTAATTTTGATGAAAACCTTGTTTATGTCAATGATGTAGAAATTTACCGTCCGCAGCTCATTCACAGCGGGCAACAGGAAGGCTTGAGTTTCATCAACCCTCTGCTGGTAAAAAACCTGAAATTCAGTGCCGGAGGCTTCGAAGCCCGCTACGGCGATAAGCAAAGCAGCGTGCTCGATGTGGAATACCGTAAGCCCACACGTTTTGAAAGCACTATTGACATTGGATTGCTAGGAGCATCGCTGGCCGTAGAACAACTTTCTGCCAACCGCAGACTGAGTGGCATAGGAAGCCTACGCTGGCGCTCCAATACGCTGGTTTTAAATACCCTGGATGTGCGCGGTCGTTATGTAACCAATTTTTATGATGCCCAGTGGCTGATTGCCTATCGTCTTACGCCACGGCTGCGCATCGAATGGCTGGGTAATACCGCCGAGAACCGATATCGCCTGAATCCGGAGAGCCGTGAAACTTCCTTCGGAACTGCCCAAAATGCTTTTAACCTGTATGTGGCCATGGGCGGGCAGGAATTCAGCGGTTACAACAGCGCCATGTCTGCCCTTTCACTGATCTGGAAACCACGCAGGAGTACAGAGCTGAAGCTGATTGGATCAGCTTTTGCCACCCGGGAACAAGAGGTTTTTGATGTATTCGGAGCGTATAGCCTTGGGCTGCTCGACAAAGACCCATCTTCAGAAACCTATGGCAAACCCATCCGCAATCTCGGTGCAGGCAGCTTTATTGATCATGGCAGAAATCGTCTGAACACCAGGGTGATCAATCTGTCCCAACTGGGCAACTGGAATTCATCAAACAAGAAAATTTCACTGCACTGGGGCGCCCGGATACAACAGGAACAAATCAGGGATAAAATCCACGAATGGCTGTACAATGATTCATCTGAATACAATATACCTCCCTTTGGTTTTGGCAGGGACAGTGTGGTCATGGATGGCTATGTGAGCGGCCGGGCCAAACTTTCATCCTGGAGGGCCTCCGCGCATCTGCAAAGTAGTTTCCTGATTCATAAATCATCCAATACCCGCATAACCGTAGGCAGCAGAAGTCAATACTGGAGTCTGAACGGACAATGGATACACAGTCCCAGAATTCAACTCAGCATGGAGCCAAACAGAGCCTACAACACAAGCCTACCCGACTCATTGCGCCGTGATGTGGTGCGGCTTTATCTGGCAGGCGGTGTGTACAATCAACCCGCCTTTTATCGGGAGATGCGTCGTTTTGACGGCACATTGAATACGCAACTCAGGGCTCAGCAGAGTATTCATTTCGTAGCCGGAATGGAGCGTACGTTCATGATGTGGGGCCGCAAATTCAAATGGCTGAGCGAAGCCTATTACAAACAGCTTCAAAAGCAGGTTCCATACCTTTTTGACAATATCCGCATCCGCTATTATGCAGAAAACAGCAGCAAAGGATATTCCTGGGGCGTGGATAACCGGGTAAATGGTGAATTTATCCCCGGGCTTGAATCGTGGTTTACCCTGAGTGTGCTGCAAAGCAAAGAGCGTATCAGCTACCGGAACTCCACAGGAAATGAAGTTATAAGCAATTGGCTGCGCAGGCCCACAGATAAACGTGTGAATGCTGCCATCGTTTTTCAGGACGAACTGCCGGGTAACAAACGCTACCGTATGAACCTGAATCTGATTTTCGGCACGGGTATGCCTTACTACCTGGGCGGAAACCTTCGCTATAAGGATATTTACCGCATACCTCCCTATCGCCGTGTGGATATAGGTTTTACCAAAGTCATCGCCGATGCGGAATCAAAACCCAAAGGAAAGCTTTGGAATATGGTACAAAGCAGTTGGGTTTCGCTGGAAATATACAATATGCTCGGCATTGACAATGTAATCAGCTACCTGTGGGTAAAGGATTTCAGCGCTAATATCTATGGGGTTCCTGAATTTCTTACCGGAAGAATGCTCAACCTGCGCCTGCAAGTGCGTCTGAACTGATATCAGCGGGAGCGGATGGCATCTACAGGATTCATCCGAGAAGCCTGCAAAGCCGGAAGGATTCCTGCGAGCAGTCCAATGCCCACAGAAACTAAAATTCCGGTTAGTGCATCTGAGCCATTCAGACTGATGGTCATGGCACTTTGCATCACACCATGCAAAACAAAATTGGCCAGCATGGTACTTAGATAAACCAGGCCCAGACCAAGCAATCCGCCGA
>JAGWYC010000089.1 GCA_018969565.1 Bacteroidota bacterium
CTGACCATCATTCCAGGGGCGCCTACATCCAATACACGCAGCATGCTCATGCCCTTCTTCCGGCAATAAATCAGTACTGCAGCCCCACCACCGATCAGGCCTCCGTAGAATGTCCAGCCTCCGGTAGAAAACACACTGCCCCAGGGGTCATTGGTGAAGTTGGACCAATCCTCCAAAATGTGGAACATCTTGGCACCCAGAAAACCGAAGATGAGCGCCACGGCCGTGATATTTCCCATAAAAAACTCAGGGCCCACTTTGCTCATACGCTCTTCGGGCTTAGGAAGCCTTTGCTTGCGGTCTTCGCGGTATTTCAGACCAACAATCGCGGCCATAACCGCAAGACCCAGCCATGGTGAACCTGCCGAGGAAAATAAAAATCCTGCCGGGTCCTGACCTGCGGCTTCCGGCCAGAGAATCAGATACAGCAGTTTATGTCCCATGATAAAGCCAAGCACCGCGCTGCTGAGGTAATCCGACACGGAGAAGGGCTTTCCAACGATGGTAAGCAGTGAAAAAGTCGGGAACTCTGCAAGCAGATGCCTGCGTTTAAATTCTGCCTGAAACACCTGATAAGCGGCGGCTACGGAAATGGCCACCAGCAACCCGAAGGTATTGACAATTTTCAGGAAGGGCAATTGCAGCCCTAAGAGGTCGCGGATTAAATCGTATAGGGTTGCGTACATATCAGGGCAATATCGTTTAATTGTTTCGCATCACGGCAAAAGGCATGGTAAGACCCTGCAATACACCGTCGGTGGCAGGCTCACCCAGTTCGGTGGCCACCACTTCATTAACCAGCAGCGGGTCATAGGGCACGCGCACTTTGATGTAATTATCCGTAAAGCCTTCCATCATCCCATTCTTTTCCTCCGCTTCAAACAGCACTTCGCGGGTGGTGCCGATATGATCCCTGTAGAAGGCCTGTCTTTTCTTTTCGCTGAGGATACGCAGCATTTCCGAGCGCTGCAGGCGCAATTGCCGCGGAACCACTTCTTTCATTTTAATCGCGGTAGTATTTACCCGTTCGCTATAGGGGAACACGTGCAGGTAAGACACCGGCAACTCGTTCAGGTACTGATAAGTATCCAGAAAGCACGCATCATCTTCCCCGGGAAATCCCACAATCACATCCACGCCAATACAGGCATGGGGCATTAATTCCTTTATACGCATGATGCGATCTGTATAAAGTGCTCTGTCGTAGCGCCTGCGCATGCGTTTCAGCAGGTAATCGCTGCCGCTTTGCAGGGGAACATGGAAATGAGGAACAAACTTCTTAGAGCCGGCTACCAGTTCGATGATGCGGTCTTCGAGCAGATTGGGTTCAATACTGGAAATACGGAATCGGTCCACCGGCACAGCCGCATCGAGTTCTTTAATCAGATCGTAAAAACTGGCATCGTGATTCACGCCGAAATCCCCCAGATTGACCCCGCTGAGGATGATTTCGCGCACACCCGGTGCAGCGGCATCCATCACATGCCGCAGGGTATCCTGAACATTGGCGCTGCGGCTCTTTCCTCTTGCCAGCGGTATGGTGCAGAAGGAGCAGAAGTAATCGCAGCCGTCCTGCACTTTCAGGAAGGTACGGGTGCGCTCACCCTTGGAAAACGAGGGCACGAAATCGTACACTTCCTTCACCTGCGACTGGTGAATGCGCGTCTTCGATTCTTTGGCAAGACTGCCCAGGTGGGATACCAGGTTGAACTTCTCGGCGGCGCCGAGTACCATATCCACGCCGGGTATTCCGGCAATTTCACGCGGCTTCAGCTGCGCGTAGCAGCCCACCACCACGACATAGGCATTGGGATTGAACCTCAGCGCTTCCTGAACCACCTTCCGGCATTTCTTGTCTGCCTGCTCGGTAACGCTGCAAGTATTAATTACATAGAGGTCGGCACCATCGGTGAATTCAGCCTTCTCCAGGCCGGCTTCCAGCAACTGACGGCTGATGGTTCCGGTTTCTGCAAAGTTGAGTTTGCAACCCAGAGTGTAGAAAGCCACGCTTTGTGCCATAAGCGGCACAAATTTACGACGATCAGAGCGGATCAAACTTATATCCTACGCCTTTTACGGTGTAAATAAAACGTTCGTCCAGTTTTTCGCGGATTTTCCGCACATGTACATCGATGGTGCGGTCTACCACTTCCACGTCGGCACCCCATACCTGATCCAGTATTTCCTCACGGCTGAACACCTTGCCTGGTTTAGACGCAAGGAAGGACAACAATTCAAATTCCTTGCGGGGGAACTGTAGGGGATTTCCTTTGAAGGTGACCAGGAATTTCTCGCGGTCGATTTCCAGATCCGGGAAGCGCATATTGTCCATAAAGCCTCCTTTATCCTGGCGGCGCAGGATGGCTTTGATTCGGGAAATAAGCACCCTGGGCTTAATGGGTTTGTTGATGAAATCATCTGCTCCGGCTTCAAAGCCTGCGAGTTCTACAAACTCTTCTGCTCTGGCCGTAAGGAATACAATCAGGCTATTGCGTGTTTTCTCGTTCTGTCTAAGCAAACGGCAGGCTTCGATGCCGTCCATGACCGGCATCATCACATCCATTAAAATTAAATCAGGAAATATTTTATTGGCCTGCTCTACCGCCTGTGCTCCATTCAACGCAGTAAAAACGGCATAGCCTTCCTTCTCCAGGTTGTAGCGGATAAACTCAAGAATATCGTGTTCATCATCAGCTACCAGGATGGTGGGAACGTTGCCTATCATGTGTTACAAAAAAGGGTTGCCATTATTACGGCATTGTTACTGATTCCGCCTATGAATATTAAATCAACGTTAAATCAGCCTGAGGGCCGAATTTAAGCATGATTGCATCAGGGCTTGGCGAGCAGCTCTTCAATACGCGCTTCCAGCTCGGGACCGCGCAATCCTTTAGCCACGATGTTACCCTTGCGGTCTAAAAGCACCGTGTACGGGATACCACTGACTTTATAGAGGCGTGCTGCGGCATTCTGCCATTGACGTAAATCGCTCACGTGAATCCAGGTAAGACTGTCGCGTGCCACCGCATTCATCCAGGCGTTGCGGTCCTGATCGAGTGAAACCCCATAAATCTCAAAACCTTTGGGCTTCAGACGGCGGTACATGCGCACCACATTTGGATTTTCGCGACGACAGGGACCGCACCAGCTTGCCCAGAAGTCAATCAACACTACCTTACCACGCAGACTTGACAGGGCAATGGGCTTACCGTTAAAGTCGTTCTGTACAATATCCGGCGCCGGATTTCCCTCTGCAAGCACGCGCTCTGCATTGTAAAGCACCTGCAGTTCTTTCGTGTATTTTGATTGCGGGTTGTAGGCGCTTACTGATTTAAAGGCCGTTTCGAGCATCGGGAAGGTGAAATCTTCCATCAGGTAATAAGTAAATACCACGTAAGGCACCAGGCTTTTCGGCTTTTTCTTCATGTATTCCAGAAAAGCCGTTTTGCGCTCTGAAAGGATATTGTAAAACTGATTCTGCAATACAGCCGCCAAGGCGTAATCTTCCTCGGTTCCTTTAAGATTGGCCGCCTGATTCTGTATGGCCATTAATTTATAGTCAAATCCTGCACTCAATTCGGCAAACTCTTTCAACTCCACACTCTGCTGAATTTCGGTTCCACTCATGCTGTAAGAGATATACGGATTCACACCGCTGATATCCAACTCCATGCGGGTATTGTTGTTTACCGACAACATGATGTAGCTGGAGGAGTCCCATTGCAGGATGCAGAAAATATCCTCTTTGGTATTTCCGGTAAGCGCAAAGCTACCGGCCTTATCGGTGCGGATAGAATCAATAAAACTCCAGCCCTCTTTGCGCAATTCCTGAAGAACCACCAGCCGATTCGGCATATTCACCAAACGGCCTTTAACCGTGTAGCCATCTGTCACCGCTTCGGGTTCGGGCGTGCGGGGGGTAAGCATATCGCGCATCCACGCATTTACACCGGATGCTGCGCCTGCCTGCTGACAGGAAGCCGCGGCCATAAGCACCAGCAACGCACTGCTCAGACGCTGTAACATTTTTGAAAAAGCCATATTGCTCACAAGAATACCAAATGTTATACCGTTTCCCAAAGTTAATTCGTTTCCGTGGATTTATGGAGCAGCTCCTGCCATTCAGCGGGTGTTTTCGCTTCGGCAAGACTGAAATCGCCGATGCGCGTGCGGCATAAGGTTTTCAGGTATGCTCCGCTGTTCAGTGCTTTACCGAAATCGTGGATCAGCGAACGGATATAAGTTCCTTTAGAGCAAACCACACGAAAATCAAGTTCAGGCAGGGCTATGCGTGTTATTTCAAATTCACGTACCTCAACGGTACGCGCCTCCAGTTGATGCGCCACTCCTTGTCTGGCCAGTTTATAAGCCCGCTTCCCATCCACCTTGACGGCGCTGAACAAGGGCGGCACCTGGCTGATGAATCCGGTAAACATGGGCAGTGTTTTCGTTATCAATTCAGGGTTGATATGTTCTATCGGGAAATGCTCCATAACTTCCGTTTCCATATCATAAGACGGTGTTGTTCCTCCTAACACCATGGTTCCGGTGTATTCTTTTTCCTGGCCCTGAAATCCTTCCAGTTTGCGTGTTGCCTTGCCGGTACATAATATGAGCAGGCCGGTTGCCAGAGGATCCAGCGTACCTGCATGGCCGCATTTTCTGGCCTTGAACAGATACTTAATCTTCTTAACCGCCTGAAACGAAGACCAACCGTAGGGCTTGTTGACCAGAATGATGCGTTCTTCTTCCGGTTCCTGGTTCAACGCACTAACATTTTATAGGTTCCCGCGGTATTACCGCTGCCTTCTTCATAAACCTTCAGGTGGTACACCCCTGACGAAAGCCCTGAAGTATTCAGTTTCAGCAGATGCGTGCCGGCGTCCAATGTAAATCGTTCTTCCAGTGACTGCTCCTGCCCTTTCATATTCACCAGCGCCGCGCGGTACACACCGGACTTCTCGATGCTCAGTTCCAGCTTCACTGCATCATCGGCGGGATTGGGAAACAGGCGGAATTCTTTGATTTCAAGCGCCGTGCGCAGCGGGTCGGTCAGGCTCAGCCGGGAAATCCAGGCGTTCATGCCTCCGTTGCCGTAGGATCCCACCAGATACCAGGTATTGGTTTCGTTGTATTTCTTCTGAATGCCTTCATAATCGCCCCAGCGCTGCTGATCCTTTGGAAGGAAGGAATAGTTGATGATGCTTTTCCCCTGCCTGATGCGCAGGATATTGGAATATTCCCGGTAGCGATTGCAATATACCACAGAGGTTCCGGGGAAGGTTTGCGCCGAGGAATGCTGAAAGGTTATCAGCACAGAAGGATCATCTGCGGCTTCCCCGGCTGCGGCAATGGCCGGATAGGCGAAATCCAGGGAATCGGAGGTAATGTACTCCGCTTTGGCTTCCGGACTTCCTGCCGGATCATAAAGGATGCCGTGGTAAATGCAGGGTTGCAGGCTGTTGGGATGAATGGTGTTCTGCGCGTAGTGAATGCGCTTGCCGGTCTGTATGGCGTGCAGCACCCGGGCATCGTTGCAGGCCAGTTTATATCCCTGAGGCTGAAGCGCAGAAGGCGGATAACCGTAGGTCTTGTCTGCCTTGATGACCTGCAGTGAATACGCGGCGTTGCCGGAAGCCTGAGTTCCGCTGATTTTGTGGATGAAGAGGGTATCGTTCAGTGTATCTGCCGGGCGTACGCTGAGCAGGTACATATCAGGATAGAGCCTGATGCCGCCCTGGGCCGGACAAATACTCCAGATAGATTTATTCTGAAATTTCAGGCCGTGCCAGAGGTTTTTGTTCAGGGTTTTCCCTTCGAAACCGTCGGATTTATTGACCTGCCAGATGATGCTTTGCACGAAGCCATCCTGCCAGCCCTTGTTATTTTTGAGCTGGTTCAGGGTGATGAACAAGTCGCCGGAACCCAAAGCCACAATGGGATAATCGCTCCAGGTGGTATCGTTTACGGGGTTCCCTGAAAGTCGGTACACATTCCAGGGTTGCAGCGGATCTGACGAAGTGGAGAAGCCCACGATGGTTGCGCTGTTGCTGTGCAGGGTTCCGTTCATGAACACGACAATCCAGCGATTGGCCTCCTGATCGAAGAGCACTCTGGGGTCGAAGGGCCTGTCCAACATGGGCAGGGTTCCTTCCGGGTTCAGGTTGGGGTTGCGCGCAAACGACGCCAATCCCCAGGTTTTGAGCAGCTTGCCGGTATCGTTGAACACGCGGATGTTGGTATTCAGCACCGACATCACCATGCCTTCGTTGTTCACGGCTACATGGTTATCGTTGGGAGTACCGCTGCCCGAAAGTCCTTCAAAGCCTTTTTGGATGGAAGGCAGCAATTGCTCCTGTGGAGTTGGCGCCACCCTGTTGTTGCTGCGTTGGCGGTTGCGTGCATCCCGGCGGGCATTCTGGTAGGCGGTGAGTCCCGGCATCAAACCTCCGGGTTCGGGCATTTCTGTTTCGGCCAGGTCGAGCACAGGCTCTTCATGGCTGAGCGGCACGAACACGTGCGACAGGGGTGTCTGCATTCCCCGTTCCACGCGGTAGCTTCCCTGCGCACTGAGGTTCAGGGTGCAGGCACACAGCAGCATCAACAGGGAACAGTATCTCATTTGCGGAGCGATTTCACGTAATCCACCATGAGCTTCATCTGCGCATCGTTCCAGCCGGCAAATTTGGGCATGCGGTTCTTTCCGTTGCGCAGGATATTGGCTACTTCCTCATCATTGAGTTTGCTGGTTTGCAGGTTGGCCGCGCCGGCCAGAGCCAGAGCGCCATCTTCACCATGACATTGTACACAGTTAGCCACATACATCGCCTTGGCGGTTTCCATGGGTGTTGCGCCTGAGGCTACGGTTACAGGCTGTACGCTGCGCTTCTTGGCCACTTCGGCCATGCCGTAAGCACCGAAGATGAGCAGCACACTGAGGGTAGCCAGGGGTTTATTGCCTTTTCGGAAGCCGATGATGGCAATGGGAATGCTGAGGAACACCATTCCGATTTTCACCCACTGAAGCATTTTCACTTCAGGTGCGGTAAACAGCAGATACAATCCTGTTGCGAGGAACAGGGTGCTGATGCTCATGTCAAAGATGCGCCATCCTTTTTTCTGCATGGCGGCCATCGCTTTGGCATTGTTGGTCAGCAGGAAGATGAGTTTGAACAGATAAAGCACAAGGAACAGCATTACGCTGAGCTTGTGGGTGTGTAACATTCCGGTTCCCATAAGTAGGGCAAATATAACCAAGTGAAATACCTTTGCCGCCGGATGGTTCAGATTCTGCTTGGCAGTTTTTTACTCAGCCTGATACACGTGCTTTTGCCCAGTCACTGGCTGCCTTTGGTGGCATTGGCCCGTGCCGAAAAATGGACACGGAACCAAACGCTGCGCTTCACGCTGTTGCTGGGTCTGGCGCATATCATGAGTACCGTGGGACTGGGCATCGTGCTGGGCCTGATCGGCAAGCGGCTGGCCACAGAATTGGAATTCTTCGGACATCTGCTCGCGCCTTTGTTGCTGATCATCCTGGGGCTGGTTTATTTCAGCCTGAACAGCGAACACAGTCATCACGAACATCTACCATCCGAAAAATCACTGAAGAAACTGAAGCCGGCTACGGTATTATTGACCATGGCAGCGGCCATGTTCTTCTCACCCTGTCTGGAGATTGAAAGTTACTTCCTGTCGGCAGGTGCCTTTGGCAATGCCGCCATTATTTCCGTGGCGCTGATTTACACGCTGATTACCATTCTGGGCATGTTGTTTCTGGTGGGTTTTACCTTGAGCGGCCTGCACCGCCTGAACCTGCACTTCATGGAGCACCACGAAAAGCGCATTACCGG
>JAGWYC010000090.1 GCA_018969565.1 Bacteroidota bacterium
TATGGGACCCTCCGGTGTTCCGGTCAACATTTCGAGTTTTGATGAATATCAACGCATTTTTGGCGGACTTGCATCAAACAGCATGCTCAGCTACGCGGTGGAGGATTATTTCGTGAATGGAGGCAGGAAGGCCCTGATTGTAAGATTAAACGGTCTTGGTGCAAAGAAGGCGGTTTTACGCTTGCCCTGCGCGGGTAATCCCGCCTCTGAACTACAACTGGAGGCAGTGAATGAAGGCGCTTGGGGCAACGAACTCAGCGTGCAGATTGTGCGCACTGAAGGGGGCGGCTTGCTGCCTTTAGGTTTGCGGAAAAAGCAGTCTTCATCAGGATGTTTTGGGGTGAAGATATTCTTAAAGGGAATACTTGAAGAAACATTCTCTTCGGCGAGCCTCATACCCGGAGATGCTGCTTTTTTACCGGCTTTGCTGGAGGCAAATTCCCGTTTGCTGCGGGTAATGAAGACGAGCTCTGGCTGGACATTGCCTGGGCAGAATCCGTTATACACCCTGCAGTCCGCACCCGCTTCAGGCGGTTACGACGGCGCTGAGTTGCGGCCGGAGGATTATCTGGGCAGCGAACCGGCAGGAACCGGTTTGTATGCCCTGCGGCAGGCGGATTTGTTCAACCTGTTGTGTATCCCGCCGGCGAGACGTGGAGGTGATACCAATCCCACGGTGTATCGCGCAGCATTGAGGCTTTGCGTAGAACGCCGTGCAATTTTGCTGGTGGACGCCCCTTCATCCAGTGCGGGCAGCGCAATTCCGGGGGCTTCACAAGCGGATGAACTCTTAGGTTATCAAGGCACCGATACCCGCAATGCCGCCGTGTATTTTCCACGCCTGATTAAGACGGATAGGCTGCAGAAAGGACAGCAGGATGTATTTGTGCCCTGCGGCGCCGTGGCGGGCATCATTGCGGCTATAGACGAGCGCCGGGGCGTATGGAAGGCTCCGGCGGGCATGGATGCCTTACTGAAGGGTGTAAAGGCCGTACAGGTCAATCTTACAGAGGCGCAGATGGCAAACCTGAATGCATCTGGAATCAACAACATCCGCGCAACTCCAGATCAGGGTATCCTGCTCTGGGGCGCCAGGACCTTGCGCGGCTCCGATCGCTTTGCCGATGAGTACAAATACCTTTCAGTGCGCAGAACCGCGCTGTACATAGAAGAAAGCGTGCTTCGGGGAACCGCATGGACCTGTTTTGAACATAATGATGAAGCACTCTGGAAAAAACTGAGTTTGCAGGTAGAAGACTTTTTAATGAAGCTGTTCCGTGCCGGAGCCTTTCAGGGAAATAGACCATCGGAAGCCTATTTTGTTAAATGCGGAAAGGATACCACTACACAACAGGAAATAGACAACGGCATTCTGAATCTGTTGATAGGCTTTGCACCGCTGAAACCCGCCGAGTTTTTGCTGTTGAAGTTGCAGCTGAAGGTGGCAAAGGCTTGAATGCCTGCCGGAATAAAGCCAATAAGAAAGCTTGGGTGATGTTCTTGAATCAGCCATATCGGAAGCAGAAAAGCTAATTACCGATATGTTGGTAGTGCCCGGAACAGGAATCGAACCTGCACGATGTTGCCATCACCAGATTTTGAGTCTGGCGCGTCTACCAATTCCGCCATCCGGGCAAAGAACTAAAGGGCTGCAAATATAAGCGAATCCCCGCAACCGTCAAGTGCTTTGCTCCGGATTCCAATTGCCGGTGCTGTCTGATGTATCGTCCAGCTCATCGTCCATTTCCAGTACACGCATCAGGTTTTTAACTGTTTCTACCTTGTCGTATCGCTTTTGCCGTGTAAACGCGTACAAAAGGTTGCGCAACATACGCTGCACCATGTCCACAGGACGGCAGGGCTGATAATATGATGGTCTGGGTTCCAGCTTCAATTCCGCCAGAAAATCGTCAATATTCTTTCGTCCAAAAATCTGTCCCTGATTGAAGGGGTTGATGTAAAAGAGCACCTGCCCGTAGTGTTCCGGATTCAGGAATTGCGTTTTGGCGAAAGGACTTACTTCGGTTTCGGGTCCGGTTTCTTCCAGATAACACAATACGAAATGTTGTGGCAAGTTCACGCCGAACACCGGCAGATTCAGGCGCTGCGCCACAATGGCGTAAATGCTGGCCAGGGTGATGGGGTTTCCGGAATGTGTTTCCAGTACCCTGTTGATGAAGGAGTTATCCGGCGCGTGGTAATCGTTGGTATTGCCTTTAAAGCCGTGTTTCTGGTAGAAGGTATGGTTCAGGATGGCAATTTTTTCCAAAGGGGAGATGTCTTCCCGGAAGTCAATCCAGGCATCCAGCCTGATTTTCTCCAGCATCACATTCAGCTCTTTGGGGTTGAGCCCCGGATATTGGATCCTGGCCAGCAGAATACAGGCATCCAGCAGGTTATCGCGGTCTTTGCGGTACCAGCTTCCCAGAGCTTCGGCAAGGTCGCTCTGCTGTAATAATTGTATCAACTGCTCCAGCTTCTGCATCACAGCCGGGTTTTCTTCCTCTTCCCAGCGCTGCTCCAGTGCGGGTATCAGGGCGGGGCCCTCCGAAAGCAGTTTAGATTCTACATGGCTCAGTACCTCCGGGTCGTTGTCATCCAGAAGGTAAATCAGGGCCTTCAGTTCTCCGGGGCTGATCACAACTCAGGATTTTTTCTTGCTCTTGGTCGCCGTGGTCTTCTTAGCGGGACTTTTCGCTTTTACTGCTTCAGGCTTTTTGGCATTGGCTGCCGCACGGGTCGTAGTTTTTTTCTTGCCTGCTCCGGCCGCCATCAGGGCCTGAGCCTGTTCCCAAGTCAAGCTTTCAGGATCCTGATTTTTAGGAATCATATAATTCTCCTTGCCTTTAGCCAAGTAGGGGCCGTAACGGCCTTTCAGCACCTGAACACTTTTGTCTTCGCTGAAGGTCTTGATGATTTTATTGGCATCGGCCTTGGCCTTGTCTGCAATCAGTTGTTTGGCGCGTTCCAGCGTGATACTGAACATGTCTTCGCCCTTTGGTATGGTTACGAAAGTGCTGCCCAGTTTCACATAAGGTCCGAAACGACCTTTGTTAATTTGTACTTTCTCTCCGTCCAGTTCTCCCAGCTCAATCGGCAGTTTTGGCGCATTGCGTGCCGCCTGAATGATGGCCAGGGCTTCTTCCGGGGTCATGGCCAGCAGGTCACTGCCTTTGGGCACGGTATAAAACTGACCCGCATGGCGCAGGTAAGGGCCGTATTTCCCCAGCGCGGCTACTACTGCTTCCCCTTCCAGGGAAGTTATTTCTCTGGGTAGCTTGAACAGGTCCAGCGCGGCTTCCAGCGTTATATGTTCCAGCGATTGGTCTTTGCGCAGGCTGGCAAACTGGGGTGTTTCCGTTTCGGATTTGTTGCCTATTTGAACTAAGGGCCCGAAACGCCCCATGCGCACCAGGATGGTATGTCCGGTTTTGGGGTCTGTACCCAGAATGCGCTCACCGGTTACGCGGTCAGCTTCATTCAGTGTCTTCTTAACATTTACGCGGAAGGGTTTGTAGAAATCGTCAATCATGTCCACCCAGCGGGTTTTACCATCGGCGATTTCGTCAAAGTCTTTCTCTACGCTGGCCGTGAAACCAAAATCCATGATTTCAGGAAAATGGGCAGCAAGGAAGTCGGTCACCAGGATTCCGATATCGGTAGGGAAGAGTTTGTTCTTTTCCTGACCCGCGAGTTCGGTTTTGCTGGTTCTGCTTATGTTTTCGTTTTTCAGACTCAGGATGATGTAGGGGCGCTCGGTACCTTCCCGACTGGCCTTTTCTACATATTCCCTTTTTTGTATGGTGGAAATGGTGGGTGCATAGGTAGAAGGTCTGCCAATGCCCAACTCTTCCATTTTTTTCACCAGACTTGCTTCGGTATAACGCGGGGCCGGTCTGTTGTATTTCTGCGTAGCGGTAATTGTTCCTGTTTCCAGTGCTTCGTTTGGGCTGACCTTGGGAAGCAGGGCCTCCTGTTCATCGTCTTCGGAATCATCTTGTCCTTCCACATAAACCTTCAGGAATCCTTCAAAACGTATCACTTCCCCTTCGGCGATGAAGCGTGCGCTGAGTCCGCTGCCTTCGATGGTGATGATGGTTTTTTCCAGTTCTGCGCGGCTCATCTGACTGGCGATGGTGCGTTTCCAGATCAGGTCGTACAGTTTGCGCTCATTGAGGTCTGCGCCGGCGCTTTGTTCATTGAAATAGGTAGGCCTGATGGCTTCGTGTGCTTCCTGAGCCGATTCGTTCTTGGTGGTGAAGTTCCGTGGCTGGGAAAATTCTTTGCCGTACAGCCTGGTAATTTCTTTTTCGGCAGCGCCGATGGCCAGCTTGGATAAGTTGACCGAGTCGGTACGCATATAGGTGATGTGCCCGTTCTCATAGAGGCGCTGGGCTACCTGCATGGTTTGCGCCACGCTGAATCCCAGTTTTCTGCTGGCTTCCTGTTGCAGGGTCGAGGTGGTAAAGGGCGGAGCCGGGCTTCGGAAGGCCGGTTTTACCTCTACCGCAGCAACCCTGAATTTCGACGGGATGCACGATTTCAGGAACGTTTCGGCTTCTTCTTCAGTATTGAAGCGGGTTTCGAGTGAAGCCTTGAGCTTTTTTCCTGCGGAAGTGGTAAATTCTGCACTTACGCGAAAATCGCTGCGGCTGGTGAAATCATTGATTTCGCGTTCCCGGTCCACAATGAGCCGCACTGCCACGCTTTGTACGCGCCCTGCGCTGAGTGAAGGTTTTACCTTTTTCCAGAGCACCGGCGACAGTTCATATCCTACCAGGCGATCGAGCACGCGGCGGGCCTGTTGCGCATCCACCAGATGCCGGTCAATGGTTCTGGGATTTTGCACGGCGCGTTCAATGGCCGGCTTGGTGATTTCGTTGAAAACAATGCGCCGGGTGCTGCTGTCTTTCAGCCCGAGTACCTCGAACAAATGCCAGGAAATGGCTTCTCCTTCCCGGTCTTCGTCCGTTGCCAACCAGATGGTATCAGCTTTGCCTGCCAGTTTCTTCAATTCAGTAACCAGCGTTTTCTTGTCCGGAGTGATTTCATACAAAGGGGCGTAGCCGGCTTCAATATTAATCGCGCCGTCGCCTTTTTTCAGGTCGCGGATATGCCCCATTGAGGAGCGCACCGTGAAATCTTTACCGAGGTATTTCTCGATGGTTTTAGCTTTCGCCGGTGATTCTACGATGACAAGATTTTTTATCCTTTCGGCCATTATGGAGCGAATGTAAAGGGTTTAACAACTTTAAATCCTGCCCCTTCGAACTGTATGAAGTACACGCCCTGTTTCAGCGCAAGTTTTTTCAGGTTCAGGGGAAGGGTGTTGGTTCCGGCAGCAAGCATACCACTGTTTTCGCTGTGCAGTATGCGTCCTGTGGGGTCAAGAATGCGCATGTTTCCCTGACAGGGTTCACGAAGGCTGATGCGCAAAGCCGCCTCTTCCTGTGTGGGATTTGGGAACACTTCCGCAGCAATTACCGGTGTGCCGGGAATATCTTCCACAGCCGTGAAATACTGGCTGATGTTGATATCGTCCATGTAAACCGGATTGCCTGCTGCGCTTTCCAATTCGAATTTTACAGCGAAGTTGGTGGCGTTCTCATAAGGAGTCAAGCTGATGTTGAAGCGCTTCCACTCAGCCTGTGAAGCAGGCGCAAAACCAGGGGTTAGGCTGGTTACAGAAGCCAGTCCGGTGCCGCTGCGCTCCAGGACCTGCGTCCAGCTTGCGCCGCAATTGGTGCTGACATATACGCGCAGCGCTTCGTTGGTATTTGCGTCTTTTCGGGCATAAGCCACCATAAATGACAGCTTCGGCGACTGCCCTTTGAGCGGAGTCAAGTCAAACTGTGGCGTTTCAAATGCATAGCGCAGTCCGGCAGTGAAGGCTGTAGTGATTGGAAGTACCAGACTCTGCTGGCCGTAATGTGCGACCGCCTGGGTGCTGTTCCAGCCTTTTCCATTGACCGTGTAGCTGGTCCAGCCAGTGCCCGGGAATCCGGATTCAAAACTTTCCACCAATGGGCTCTTGAGGTTCGCTGTGGCGGGCTTTACCGTGATATAGTTTGATTTGGTAACCTGATTGCTCCCTTTGCTGTTTTGTACCACCAGGGTAACTGAATACACCCCGGGCGTCTGATAAATCACACTCGGCGACTCTAAGGTGCTGGAAGGCGTACTCGCTCCGGGGAATGACCAGCTTCTGGCGCTGACCAGGCCCTTGCATGATTCGTCAAAGAAGCGCACCGGGTCGCCGGCACAAACTACCAGGCGAGAGGCACTGAAGTTGGCTACCGGAGCCACGGAGGTCTGAGGTACAACGCCGGTATTGGTGGTGAGGTTGGTCGTGCTGACGTTCTGCGCTCTTCCACCTGAGGAAAGTCCCAGGAAATACCACATGCGGTCGCGCTGTTTGGGCGTAAACATGGCCATGCAGCTTCCGTCGGAGTAATCCATATAGTTTTCCCACTGATCGGGAAGGTCGGGAACATCGTTGGTGCAAGAGTTACCATTGGCAGGGCAGGAGGCATTGGAAAATTGCGCGGCCACCGGAGGCGTATCGTCGCATTGGTCGTTATTTCCGAAACAGCCGTCCTGAAACGTGTGATAAAGACCCAACCAGTGTCCGATTTCATGTGTAAGCGTGCGGCCACTGTCAGAAGGAACAGCGGTGCCAATGGTTCCTACGCGGTCATGCCGCACTACAATGCCATCACGTGCGGCAGAGGTGGCGAATGGAAAAACGGCATATCCCAGAATGGTTCCGGTGCCACCGCCATTATCAATATTCGATACGACCCAGATATTCAGGTAGCGTCGGTAATCCCATTTGGCGCCGCTGATGAATTTCACATCTTCCGTGGTTTGATCCACATTCACGCCTAAAGGAGAGTACACCCTGTTGATACCATCGGTGCAGTTGCCATTGGGGTCAATGCGTGCAAGGCGAAACTCAATATCGGCAACGGCTGCAAGCGTTTTAAAGGGTGTTCTGATTTTGCTTTTATTGGGATTGGTCAGGTTGAAGTCCTGATTCAGAATCCTGATCTGGTCCAGAATCTGTTCCTTGCTGATGTTCTCAGGACCGCCTGTGTGTATCACATGAAACACCACCGGAATGATATATTTCGAGCGCACCGCGGATGGCTTGTACTGCCGGGCACCTTCATCCAGTGCCTTGATACGTGCCAGCTCTTCAGGATGTTCTTTCAGGAAATTCTGCAACCATATATCGCTGCCGCAAGGCTGGGCTGCAATACTGCCAAAACCAAACAGCAACAGTGCTGAAAAGAGGGGTTTAATCAATGGCTTCACTTTATAGGCTTTGCCGCAAATGTACCCAAAGGAATGGCTATTCACCTGAAGCCTTTGGAAGTTTCTTTACCAGTTACACTGTTGAGCATCCAGAAGGCAATAGGGCTTAGGACTTAGGTTGTAGCCTCGTTTGTTCAGTTCGACAATGGGTAGGGGTGGGGTGAATACAGCACCTGAAAATAAGGCTTTTTTATAAGTGGAATCAGGCTGTTCCTGTCGCATCAGCTTTACACTCACGCCGGTTGTTTCAGGGGTGAACAAGCGACTGCTCATCAGGGTCTCGTAGGGAAGTGCCCAGGCCGCCTGCAAGCGTTGGTCCAGTTGTTCCGGATTGCCTGTGATGGCCAGTTTTCCGGAGGGACAGTTCTTTTGGACGAAGGAAATGAGTCCACGCAGTTGTTTGTGCCGGTTCAGCGCCCACTGTTGTGCTGCGCATATTTGTATGGCTCCAAACAATACAGGTATCCAGAATAGAACCCGCTTGTCCGTAAGTGATTTGCCTTCATTTCC
>JAGWYC010000091.1 GCA_018969565.1 Bacteroidota bacterium
AATCACGCGGATGCCGGAAAAGGTCTCCTGGGCAAAGGTGGTCAACCGGCTTAATTGCTGCTGAATCCTGCTGCTGCGCTTGTTGATGATGATGCTCACCTTGTAAATGGAGTAACTCATCAGCGGCAAAGGCAGCAACACATACATACTCAGTTCGGCATTGGTGTAGAACATGATCAGCACCACGGCCAGAAAAGTGAACAGGAAGTTCACGGTGTACATCACGGCAGGTCCCACGAACATGCGCACATGGCCAACATCTTCACTCATGCGCGCCATCAGGTCTCCGGTGAAGTTTCTGCGGAAGAAGGCCAGCGGCAGCCGCTGATATTTTCGGAACAGGTCGTTCTTCAGGTCGTACTCTACATAGCGCGACATATTGATGATGTACTGCCGCATCAAATACATGAAGAAGCCGCGTATCACGGCGGCCAGTAATATCAATCCGGCAAAAACCAGGGCCGTGCGCACCGCATCAGCCTCCAGAAGTTCCGCGCCCGGATGATTCTTGACCATCCCCGCCAGCCGCACACGCTCGGCGGTTTCGTCAAAACCCAGGCGCACCAGCATGGGTACATATACAGCGGCAATATTGGAAAGAATGACAAAAAACAAACCCGGCAGCAGACGCCCCAGGTAACGTTTCAGATAAGGCTTTAAACCGGCTAATTCCCGCACGATGCTGCAAAGGTGCCGCCAAGTTGCCAAAAAACGCTAAACCTCTTGCCAAATTTGATTTAACTTATTGGTTTTCAAGGTGTTAAGAAAGATTTGAGCAACTTATGAAATCTGTTACCTTTGCAGCCGTTTAAAACATGACCCAAACGCAAGGAAGTGCCGTTACAGAAACCTCTTTTGAACTGTTCGGCAGGCTCGAAAACACAGGTCACGAACAGGTAGTATTCTGCCAGGACAAAGCCTCCGGTCTCAAAGCGCTGATAGCCATCCACAACACCGTACTCGGTCCCGGACTGGGCGGTACCCGTATGTGGAAGTACAGCACCGAAGCGGAAGCCCTGAATGATGTATTGCGCCTGTCACGGGGGATGACCTACAAAGCCAGCATCGCAGGCCTGAACCTCGGTGGCGCTAAAGCCGTTATCATCGGCGATGCCAACCACCAGAAATCAGAAGCCCTGATGCGCAAATTCGGTCGCTTCGTTGAAAACCTGAACGGCAAGTACATCACCGCGGAAGATGTGGGAACTACCACCCGCGACATGGAATACGTGAACATGGAAACCGACCACGTGGTGGGTCTGCCCGAAGCTATGGGCGGCGGCGGAGACCCTTCTCCTGTAACTGCCTACGGCGTGTACATGGGCATCAAGGCTTCCGCAAAACAAGCCTGGGGCAACGACAGCCTGAGCGGCAAAACCGTGGCAGTGCAAGGTATCGGGAAAGTAGGGATGCACCTGCTGGAACACCTGCACAAGGAAGGCGCTAAGATGATCGTTTCCGACATCAATACCGATAACCTGAAGCATGCAGCAGCTACCTTCGGTGCTACTGTGGTGAACGGCGATGAAATCTTCGACCAGAACGCGGAAATCTTCGCGCCCTGTGCCCTCGGTGCCGTGCTGAACAGCAAAAACATCGAACGCCTGAAGTGCCAGATCATCGCAGGCGCTGCCAATAACCAGCTCGAAGACGAAACCGTTCACGGCGACATGGTGCGCAGCAAAGGCATGATCTACGCCCCCGACTTCGTGATCAACGCCGGCGGTCTGATCAACGTGTACAGCGAATACACCGGCTATGTAAGGGAACTGGCGATGGCTCAGACTGAGAACATCTACCATACCATCCTGAACATCTACAAGCGTGCTTCAGAGCGCAACATCAACAACCAGCTCGCTGCGATTGAACTGGCTGAGAAGCGCATCCACGACATGATGCTGGTGAAATCCACCTATTAATTTTCTGAAACAAATCATCATAAACCCCGTGGCGCACGCTTCGGGGTTTTTTTATGGCCCGGCATACCTAATTTGCGCCCCATGGCCACGTTGCGCAAAGACAAAGCCTCGCTGTTATGGCTTCCGCTGGGCGCCCTGCTCTTCCTGCTCATTGACGGAGGCCGGGGATGGCCCGAAGGCGGTCAGGACAGTTGGAACCACTTCCTCTACGGACGCTGGGCCTTCCGGCATCCTGAACTGTTTCTGGACCAATGGGGTAAACCGCTGTACACGCTGCTTATCAGCCTTCCGGCACAACTGGGTTTTCATGCGGTGCTGTATTTCAACATCGCCTGTAGCCTGTTCACAGGCTTGCTGATGTATCGCTTTGCCCTGCGCCTGCAATGGAAGCATCCCTGGCTGGCCTATCCCCTCACCTGGTTCACCCCGGTGCTGTTTGGCAATACCGTTTCTGCCCTCACCGAGCCGCTCAACGCATTGTTGGTAGCATTCGTGCTGTTCTTATTTGCTTCGGAAAGAAAAACTGCGGCTGTGCTTATAGCTTCCTTATTGCCTTTGGTGCGGAGCGAAGGCTATGTGATCATCGCCGCCATTGCCTGCTACCTGCTGCTTAGCCGCGGCTGGAAACTCCTGCCACTGCTCTGCGGCGGAACCCTGTTGCTCGCCCTGGCCGGCTGGCTGGATTCCGGCGACCCCCTCTGGATCATCCACAGCAATCCCTACCTGCGCTTCAATGCGGAAACACGCTGGCATCCCGGCAGCGGCGACTTCTTCCACTACCTGCACCAACAGCGCCTCATCACCGGAACCGCCGGACTTGTACTGTCAATCGCGGGCTGGCTGGCCGCCCTGGCCATCCTGAGCGAACAACTGCCCGTCAGCAGCCGTCTCCGCCTGCTGCTTGGTCATCTGCGTGAACGACTGAAAGGCAGTCCCGAACACGCCTCCCTGGTATTCCTGCTTGCAGGGGGCATCGCGGCGGCCTACTTCCTGGCGCATTCCTACCTGTGGTGGAGCGGCAGCATGGGTTCCCACGGACTGCTGCGCGTGTTCGCCGTGATTGTTCCCTGCTTTGTTGTTGCACAGCATTTCCTGCTGAACCTGCTGGCCGGGCTTCCCAAGATGAACAAAATCCTCCCCCCCCTGCTCATAGCCGGCACCGCCTTGCTTGGAATAAACGCCTACCACACCGCCCATTACGCCCTGCCCTGGAACTTCAGGACCGCTTCCATTCCGGCGCCGCCACAGGCTTCCACCGTGCAGCGCAGCATGGCCTGGCTCAAAGCCCACAACCTCGACAGTCGTGTGCTGGTGCATCAGCTTCCTTTTTTCAATATGATGTACGAACTGGACCACTGGGAAAAACCGGAACTGGCCAAGACCTTTTATATCTGGAGCATTGACTGGCGCGACAACTTCTCGCGGGACTGGATGCCGGTAGGCAGCATTGTGTTATACGACGGCTACCACGCCGGGCGCGACGGCTTCCTGCCTAAAGACAGCATCATGAACAGCAGCCGCTACCAATTGCTGCACCATGAACCTTTTCAGGACGAAGCAGGGAAATCGAATCCCCAGTTCGATGTATGGCTGTTTGAGAAGCAGCGCTGAGCGGAATCTTCAATGGTCGTAGGAAGTATCCGCAGCGCGTGATTCCCAGGAGGAAATTTCGGCTTCCAGTTGCTTCATCTTCACACGAAAACCTTCAATCGCCAGAGGACCCAAGGGTAAGTGCAGGGGCGGATTTGCGGAAGCTGCTGCCTCCATAATCACCCGCGCCGCCTTGTCGGGATCTCCAGGTTGCTGTCCGTTATAGCCCTGAATCTGGGCAATGCGCACACCCGCCGTTTCCTGATATTCAGCCATCACCCTGCGCGTGCGCACCGAGCTGCTTCCCGCCCAGGCCGTGCGGAAGGGGCCCGGCTCCACCAGGATTACCCGGATGCCAAACGGTTGCAGTTCCTGCGCCATCGCCTCGCTCATGCCTTCCAGTGCGAACTTGCTGGCGTTGTATATGCCGAGGCCATTGGTGCCGCGGAATCCCGCGATGGAACTGATCTGGATGATGCAGCCGCTTCGCCGCTCCCGCATGGTCGGAATCAGCGCCTGACACATGGCCAGGGCTCCGAAGAAATTGGTTTCCATCTGTGCGCGGGCCTCGTCCATATCGGTCTCTTCAATGGCGCCGAACAGACCATAGCCGGCATTGTTTACCAATACATCCACGCTTCCATAGGCCGATAGCAGCTTCTGAACTTCTTGACGCACCGCATCATGTTGGTTCACATCCAACACGATGCCGCGGGTAAAACCGGGACAAATGGCTTCATATTCCGCCACCTGCTCGGCTTTGCGCAGTGTACCCACCGCGATATGTCCTTCCTTTGCCACGGCTGCCGCCAAGGCCCTGCCCAATCCGCCCGAAACCCCGGTGATGAGCCATACCTGCTGCCCTGTTTTCATGCGGTTGCAAAGAAAATCATAATTCCCGAGCCGTGATAACAAACGTGGTGGATGAGCCAATTCATGGGACACCAACAGGAATTTGCTCCCCCATAAAATCACACATAATAATCCCGTTCGCATACCCCTTACAGCGCGCAGCAAAACGATATTTGCACTTCCAACCATGGCCCGAAAAACCGACCGCGACATCCCCAAAGCACCCATCAACCGCAGCAACCTGATGCGGGGCATGCGCCTGTTTCGCTATATTAGCACCACAGACCGCTGGCTGTTTGCCCTCGGCACCCTGTTCCTGCTGCTCACCGCCGCCACCGCCCTGCTGTTCCCGCGCCTCACCGGGAAACTGGTGGATGCTGCCATGCCGGGAAGTAACCAGGCAAGCACCCTGGCTCAACTGAAAGAGGTAGCCGTGTGGTTTGTCTATCTGTTCCTGGCCCAGGCCGTGTTTAGCTTCCTGCGCATCTCGCTGTACGTACGTGTGACGGAAAATATGGTATTCAACCTGCGCAAAGACCTGTTTCACCACCTGCTGCTGCAGCCCATGAGCTTCTTCACCCAGAACCGGGGCGGGGATCTCATGAGCCGTTTCAGCGCCGACATCAGCCAGATCCAGGATACCTTCACCACCCATATTGCCATGTTCCTGAGGCAATTGCTCATCATCGTCGGCGGCGTGGTGATGCTGTTCTTCACCAGCATGAAACTTGCCCAGCTCATGCTGCTCAGCATTCCCGTGGTGGTGGTAATTTCTCTTTTCTTCGGAAGATATATCCGCCGCATCTCCAAAGATGTGCAGGATATGACGGGGCAGAATAATGTGATTGTGGATGAAGTGATTACGGGCATCATGAACGTGAAGAGCTTCACCAACGAAGTGTTTGAAAAGCGTCGCTTCGGACAAAGCGCGGGCCATATCCGTAAGGAGAGCATCTACCGCGGCATGCTGCGCGGGGCCTTCTCTTCCTTCATCATCGTATGCCTGTTCGGCGCCATGACCTGGCTGATTTATATGGGACTTCAACTGGTACAAAGTGGCGATATGCGCATCGGCGATATGATCCAGTTTATGTTCGTTACGGGATTTGTAGGCGGAAGCATCGGCGGACTGGCCGAACAGTACGTACAGATTCAGCGCACGCTGGGCGCCGTGGAACGGGTGTTCGATGTGATTGACCGCGAAGGCGAACCATTGAAGTTCAGCGAAAAGCCCATCAGCACACGCTATCAGGGACATCTGCAGGTGCAAAACCTCAGCTTCAGCTACCCCAACCGCGATGTACCTGTATTGCAGGATGTGAGCTTCGAGGCAAAGTCCGGCGAGATGTTGGCCATCGTGGGCCCCAGCGGCTCCGGGAAAAGCACCCTGGCCTCGATCCTCCTCGGATTATATCGCCCTACAGGCGGACAGTTACTGATTGACGGCGTACCCGCTTCCACCTTAGACCTGCACGAGCTGCGCAGCAATATGGCGCTGGTGCCGCAGGAAGTAATCTTGTTCGGCGGAAGCATCTACGACAACATACGCTATGGACGGCCTTCAGCGGAGAAGGAAGAAATTCTCCGTGCTGCGGAACAGGCCCACGCCCATAGCTTCATCAGCAGCTTTCCGCAGGGTTATGAAACCGTGGTAGGCGACCGCGGTATCCGGCTTTCCGGAGGACAAAGACAGCGCGTGGCCATCGCCCGGGCCATTCTGAAAGATCCGTCTATTCTGGTGCTGGACGAGGCCACCAGCTCTCTGGACAGCGAGAGCGAACGGCTGGTGCAAGATGCGCTGAACACGCTCATGAAAGGCCGCACCTCGGTGGTAATTGCCCACCGGCTGAGCACCATCCGCAAAGCCGACCGCATCATCGTACTGGACCAGGGCCGAGTGGTGGAAAGCGGCAGCCACGAAAGCCTCATGGCCAACCCCGACGGACTCTACCACCGCATGTGTACCCTGCAGATGCAAAGCGGGATGTATGAGTTGGAGTGATGCACTTCTGTCATACGGAGCCTGTCAAAGGACAGCCCATACCGGTCATCGAGTCTGCAACCGGGAGCAAGGCCTGGCGGTAACCGCCACCCGGTCATCGAGTAGCCGCCAGGCATATCGAGATGTCAGGGCCGTAGTAAAGGCGTGACCAAGGACCGGTAATCGAGTCTGCAACCGGGAGCGAAGCCTCGCGGTAGCCGCAGCAAGGAGAAGATGCGACCGCAGACCGGTCATCGAGTAGCTGTAGCGAAGCGAAGGCGTATCGAGATGTCAGGGTCGCAAGAACCCGTTATGTCACTTCGATACGGCTCACTCCGTTTCGCCTACTCAGTGACCGCGAGGCGTACTGAAATGACCTCAACTACACTCACACCCCCCTCAACCCAAACGCATAGGTATAGCTGATGAGGTTCTTTTGAGCTTCGTTATTGAGCCAGGCGTCCTCGAGGTGGCTGAGTTGAATAATATCGTGGGTGCTGCTTGGCGCGAAATAGTCCGCAATCCTGTGTAGTACTTCCAGTTCCTCCGGCTGAAAAACACCGGCATTAAAAGGCCTTCCCTTGCGCACTAAAAACTGCTCCCCGGTGTAACCCTGAGGAAATTCAGTAATGCGTACATCAATGTACCCCTCATTGTAAAGATACTCAAACAGGCTCTGGAAATTAACCGGAACGGGGCCCATGCTGATGGCCTTATAGCGAAGTCCGCTGATGGATTGGCATCGCTGGCGGAACATGGTAAAGTCCGCATAAAAAAGCAGCTTGTTGAGCTTGGTTTTATAGGGAGATAACTGCGATGAAAAGAATACCACCATCTCGGATATTTTTTCAAGACTGGGAAAACGATAGCCGGTGAAAATGTCGGCCTGTTGCGCCCCCAAAAGATATGCCCGAAGATTTGCCATGGGCTTATCGCGCTTTCTGCCCTCTGCCAGCGCTTCGGCTTTCTGGATGTACCGAATTCGGTACTTCTCATGAATGGTAGGACATAATTTCACCATGTCTATGAAATGCTCAGGATCTTCTGCCATTCTAATTAATCGGGCATTGGAAATACTCGGCATCTCACCCGCCTCGTACTGACGATAGGAATTCACTCCGAGCCCCAGAACTTCAGACATCCTGGCTGCAGGCAATCCGTATTGCGCACGAATAGCGCCGATTTCTTCAGGAAAAGGAATATGAAACCGTTCCCGGTACTGATGCAGCACCTGATCCATATTTAATGCATCCAGCTTTATGTCGGTGAATTGTTCACCACTTTCGGGACATAGATAATAGTGGAAGGTGATTTCAAAAACTTCCTTCCTGAATTCCATCTTGCGCTGTTCCATCTTCAGCGCCATTTCTTTTCCTGTTATCGGGCTTTTCATAGCGGTTGTCTGTAGGG
>JAGWYC010000092.1 GCA_018969565.1 Bacteroidota bacterium
GGGCACCACGAAATCACGGGCACCTTCAGGCGTGCTTTTGATCAGTACCGGCGTTTCGACTTCCAGGAAATCGGCATCGCTGAGGTAATTCCGGATGGCCCGGGCCGTGCGGTGACGCAGCTCCAAATTCCTGCGCACCGGGTTGCGGCGCAGGTCCAGGTAGCGGTATTCCATGCGCAGCTCGTCGCCGCCGTCGGTTTCGTCTTCAATGGTAAAAGGAGGCGTTTTCGCGGGGTTCAGCACCTCCAGTTGTTCTACGATGATTTCGATTTCTCCGGTGGGAATACCGGTGTTCTTACTTTCCCGTTCACGCACCGTTCCGCTCGCCTTCACCACAAACTCACGGCCCAGCTTTTCGGCGGCAGCCATCAGGTCGGCGTTTACGGCTTCGTTAAAAGAAAGCTGGGTAATGCCGTAGCGGTCGCGGAGGTCCACAAAAACCAGTCCGCCCATTTTCCTGTTACGCGCCACCCATCCGGAAAGGGTAACCTTCATTCCGGCATGGCTCAGCCTCAGTTCTCCGCAAGTATGTGATCGGTGCATGGGGCAAAATTAGGGAACAAATCAGCCTTAGCGGGGAATATCCTATTTTTACACCCCTTGAAACCGGTTCTATCCCTGATTGTTGCGGCGGCAGAAGATGGCGCCATCGGCCATGACAACCGCATGCTGTGGCATTTGCCGGATGATTTCCGCTGGTTTAAGAAACATACGCTCGGACATCCCATGATTATGGGACGTAACACCATGGAGAGCATCGGCAGGGCTTTGCCGGGAAGACGCAACCTGGTGGTGAGCCGCAGTATGCAGGAAGGGACTGAAGGCTTTGAATATTACCAAAGTCTGGAAGCAGCCCTTCAGGCGGCAGAAACGACCAAGCAAGCGGAAATTTTCGTTATCGGCGGCGGTAACCTGTACCAACAGGCCATTCCGCTTGCCGGCCGCATTTACCTGACTCGCGTTCAGGGCCGATTCCCGGATGCTTCCGTGCATTTTCACATGCCTCAAACAGGTTGGGATTGTGTTTTTTCAGAAGCACATGTCGCTGATGAAAAGCACCTCCTCCCTTTCCGTTTTGAGATTTGGGAACGACAATCCTGATTTTCCCAAACAGCTATTCACAGCGCTCCTAACTTCGCGGGCCTTTAGCAATTTACATCCATGCGCAATTCATCTAGGGTTCGGGCTTGTTTACGCCTGTTGAAAATCAGCTTGCTGACCGCGACCGCTTGCAGCCTTTCGACCCTGACATTAAAGGCTCAAAAGGATACGGTTACCCTGAACGATGCTCAGGTTCGCTCGAGCAGTTACCGGCAAAACAGGAGCGACTTAGGCAGAAACACCACCTATATTGATGGTAAAGTGCTGCAACAATTGCCGGTAGTGCATTGGGATGATTTGCTGAAACATCTGCCGGGCCTTGAAGTACAGCAACGCGGCGGTTTCGGCAGTCAGGCGGATATCACCCTGCGGGGCGGAACCTTTCAGCAGGTGTTGATTTTGGTAGATGGAATCCGCATCAACGACCCCTTGACCGGGCATTTCAACGGCAATATCCCGGTCGTTCCTGCCGAGATTGACCATATAGAAGTCATCAAAGGACCCGCGGCCATGAATTTCGGACCGGAAGCAGTGGGCGGCGTCATCCACATCATCACCAAAGCCTACGGTGGACGGGCCTTCTGGCCGGGAAAGAAATTCAGCGGCAGCATCACTGGAGGGGAATGGAATTTCCTGGGTGTTCAGGCATTTGCTTCTGCCACCGATAAAAAGCTCCGTAATTACTTCAGCGCCTCGTACATGCGCAACAGCAGCCCGGGACAACTCCTGAGCGGCGACAGCATCAGAGGCAACTTCAGCAACAACATCGCTGCCATTTCACATACCGGCAAATGGGGCCGGAACATCGTTTCTTCCACCAGAGTCAGCAGTTCTTTTTACGACTTCAATGCCCGCTTCTTTTATACGCGAAGCACTGCGGATAAGTCGCAGGAGTGGATACGCAGGTTCAGCGCACAGCACACCACCAAAATCAATCATCAAGGAAACAGACGCACCACGGACTTACAGGCCGCAGTGCAGCGTACAACCGACTCCTTCCTGTTTAATCCTGCGTTCAAGGGGAACCACCACATCATGTGGCTGTGGCAGGCCGGGGCCACACACTATGTGAGGCTCAGCCCCAATTCCAACCAATGGAACTGGAATACCGGTTTTCAGTACTTTGGCAGAGATATTCAGAGCAGCGACCGCGGAAATCACCGGGAACACGAAGCCGCCCTATGGTCGCAGATGTATTACAAGGGACAAAAAACGCCCTTGAATATCAACGCAGGAATTCGCCTTACCCTGGATGCCCTGAACCGTTTGAACCTCACGCCCCAGATCAACGCAAATTATCGCCTGGGCGCAGTGAGCATCCGTGGAGGTTTCAGCAGGAGTTTCAGGAATCCGGATTTCACCGAGCGGTATGTATCCACCGGACTCCCGGGGGTATTGACGGCAGGACGAAACCTCGGCAATCCTCTCCTGAAACCTGAATTTGCCTGGAACTACGAAGCAGGATTTGACTACTCAGCAGGAAGACACTTTACAAAGCAATTCACCTTCAGAAGCACCGCCTTTCTGCGCCGCAGTAATAACCTGATTGACTTCATGTACATAAAAGGGGCCTATATCCCGCCGAATGCGCAGATTGACACGGGCCGCAGCTATTTCTATGCGCAGAACCTCACACCCCTGAACACGGCCGGATTCGAAGCGGATGTGCAATGGACGGGCACAATCTACCGAACATGGAAGGCCATGGTCATGGGTGGAATCACCGCCTTGCGCTTCAGCAACAATGGCAGCAGCACGGGCATTTCCAAATATGTAGCGAGCAACGCCGGATTTCTGGCCAATGCGCAGCTCATCCTGCAACGACGTCAGTTTTTTCTGGGTGTAAACGGGGTCTGGAAACAACGCACGGAGGAAACAGCCCTGGTCATCAATAAGGAAATCAGCCGTTCCTATCTGGTGATGAACGGGAACCTGAGTTGGAATCGTCCTGACAATCGCTTGAACCTGCGCTTACAATGCATGAACCTGGGCAACCTGCGCTATTCCGACATCATGGGCGCAGAACTGCCCAGGCGCTGGTGGATGCTGGGTATTGGCATCAGCCTGTAGCAAAACAGGGAACCCTTGCGGATTCCCTGTTTCAGATTGTTGTTTAGGTTAATTACTTGCTCACCAGCTTGGCGCGCACGTATTCACGGTTCATGCGGGCGATGTTGCTCAGGTCAATCTCCTTCGGACATTCCGCGCTGCAGGCACCGGTGTTGGTGCAGGAACCGAAGCCTTCCTTGTCCATCTGATCCACCATGGCAATCACACGATTTTCACGCTCTGCCTGACCCTGGGGAAGCAGCGCGAGCTGGCTCACCTTGGCGCTGACAAAGAGCATCGCGCTGCTGTTCTTACAAGCCGCCACACAGGCTCCACAGCCAATACAGGTTGCAGCCGCAAAGGCATCATCAGCGGTATCTTTTGGAATCAGGATGGAGTTGGCATCAACCGCGTTACCGGTATTCACCGACACGAACCCACCGGCGGCAATGATGCGGTCAAAGGCGCTGCGGTCCACGGTCAAATCTTTAATCACCGGGAAAGACTGAGCCCTCCAGGGTTCTACCACAATGGTATCCCCGTCTTTGAAGCTGCGCATGTGCAACTGACAGGTGGTAACCGCCTGTTTCGGTCCGTGCGGACGACCGTTGATGAACATGCTGCACATACCGCAAATGCCTTCGCGGCAGTCATGGTCAAAAGCTACCGGTTCACCGCCTTCTGCAATCAGTTGTTCGTTGAGCACATCGAACATCTCCAGAAAACTCATATCCGGACTTACGTGATCGAGCTGATAGGTTTCAAATTTACCTTCAGCCTTGCTGTTTGGCTGACGCCATACCTTCAGCGTTATTTTCATTGCTTCGCTACCCATGATCGTTTTTTTACTTGTAGCTCCTTTGTGCTATTTTGATGTTTTCGTATTCAAGTGATTCCTTGTGCAGGCCCCAGTCGTTGCCTCCTTTGTATTCCCAGGCGGCTACGTAGCGATACGCTTCATCGTCGCGCAATGCTTCGCCGTCTTCTGTCTGATATTCTTCGCGGAAGTGGCCGCCGCAGCTTTCGTTGCGGTCCAGCGCATCCAGGCACATCAGTTCGCCCAGTTCCAGGAAGTCGGCTACGCGCCCTGCTTTGTCCAGTTCGGGGTTGAACTCATACTGGTTTCCGGGTACTCGTACATTCTTGTAGAAATCTTCGCGCAGGGCGCGGATTTCCTGAATGGCTTCTTTCAACCCTTCTTCGCTGCGTGCCATACCGCACTTGTTCCACATAATCAGGCCGAGCTCGCGGTGATAGCTTTCCACGGTTTTGGTGCCTTTCACGTTTAGGAACTGATCCAGCCTGGATTGAACAGCTTTCTCTGCCTCCACAAACGCTTCATGGTTCACATCAATGGGCTTGGTATGGATTTCTTTACTCAGGTAAGAACCAACAGTGTAGGGAATAACGAAATATCCGTCGGCCAGTCCTTGCATCAGCGCAGAAGCTCCGAGGCGGTTGGCTCCGTGGTCGCTGAAGTTGGCTTCTCCCAACGCATACAGGCCGGGCACGGTGGTCATCAGTTCGTAATCAACCCAAAGACCGCCCATGGTGTAGTGCACCGCAGGATAGATGCGCATGGGCACTTCATAAGGATCTTCGTTGGTAATCTGCTTGTACATGTCAAACAGGTTGCCGTATTTCTCCTTCACCACTTCCCTGCCCAAACGAATCAGCGTAGCATCATCGGGGTTTTCGATGCCGTGCTTACTGGCTTCTGCCCTGCCGTATTTGTTCTTCAGGTTATAGGCGAAGTCCAGGTAAACAGCCATTTTGCTGGGGCCTACGCCATAACCTGCATCGCAACGCTCTTTGGCGGCGCGGCTGGCGATGTCGCGGGGAACCAGGTTACCGAAGGCCGGATAACGGCGCTCCAGGTAATAATCGCGCTCTTCCTCGGGAATATCGTTGGGATGACGCTTATCGTCTTTTTGCTTAGGAACCCAGATACGTCCGTCGTTACGCAGCGATTCACTCATCAGAGTCAGCTTGCTCTGATAATGACCGGAAACGGGGATACAGGTGGGGTGAATCTGCGTGAAGCAGGGGTTTCCAAAGAAAGCGCCTTTCTTATGTGCCTTCCAGGCTGCGGTAACATTGCTGCCCATGGCGTTGGTGCTCAGGTAGAACACGTTTCCGTATCCACCGGTACAAAGCAGCACCGCATGTCCGAAATGACGTTCCAGCTTGCCGCTCACCAGGTTGCGGGCGATGATACCACGGGCTTTGCCTTCAATGGTCACTACGTCCAGCATTTCGTGGCGGGAATACATTTTCACGTTGCCCAAACCTACCTGACGTTCCAGGGCGCTGTAGGCACCCAACAGCAACTGCTGACCGGTTTGTCCGGCTGCATAAAAGGTACGCTGTACCTGAGTACCACCGAATGAACGGTTGCTCAGGGTTCCGCCGTATTCGCGGGCAAAGGGTACACCCTGGGCCACGCACTGGTCAATAATGTTCACGCTGACTTCTGCCAGGCGATACACATTGCCTTCGCGGGCGCGGTAGTCGCCGCCTTTGATGGTATCGTAGAACAGACGGTACACACTGTCACCGTCATTCTGATAGTTTTTCGCTGCATTGATACCGCCCTGGGCCGCGATGCTGTGTGCCCTGCGGGGTGAATCCTGGAAGCAGAAGGCCTTTACTTTATAGCCCAACTCCGCAAGCGTGGCTGCGGCGCTGGCGCCTGCCAGTCCGGTACCCACCACAATCACTTCAAGATTGCGTTTGTTGGCGGGGTTTACCAGAGGAACGGTGCTTCTGTATTGGGTCCATTTCTCTGCTAAGGGACCTGCCGGAATTTTTGAATCGAGTTTATTGCTCATATCGGGAAGCTGTTACCGGTTTATTTCAACAGATATACGTAAAGGGGAATGATGGCGAAAGCTGCGGGCACCAGAACGCTGAACGCTTTCCCGATGCCGTTGATCAGCGGATTCCAGCGCGGGTGGTTCATACCCAATGTCTGGAAAGCACTGGCGAATCCATGCCACAGGTGAAACGCGATAGCGGCCATGGCCAGCACATACAGCGCCACCAGCCAGCCTTGTTCAAAGGCTTCTGCTGTTTCCTTGTAAAGGTCTTTCGTGATGAACACTTCTTTATCACCGGCAACACCCATGCGGATGTGGGCACCGTGATTTTCAGCGGTGATGTCCGTAGCAATGGTTGTTTCATCGGTGATGCTGGTTTCGTATTTAGTCCAGGGGATGTCGCCGAATTTGTATTCCCACCAGAAATCAGACATGTGTCCGATGATGAAGGCCAGAATCAGGGTACCGAGTATGCCCATGTTGCGGCTGGTCCAGTGGCTGTTGGCATTGCCGTTGTAGGCGCCGTAGCTCTTGGAACCGCGGGCTTTCCTGTTCGTGTAAGCCAGATACAGCCCTTTAAAGGCGTGTAACAGAATGGTGGCATACAAGAGGTAAGAAACCGTCTTGATCAAAGGGTTGGTGGTCATGAACCAGGCGTACTTGTTGAAGGCATAACCATCGTCCGCTTTGAGCAACTGAAGATTTCCCAGCAGGTGAATAACCAGGAACAGAATGAGAAAGAGACCGGTTAATGCCATCAGCACTTTCCTGCCGATGGAAGAGGTAAACAGAAATTGCAGAACCTTCATAGGGTGTTTGCTTACGTTGCCGCAAATGTAACAAAGGCACTTACAAATGGTTGAGGAGCTTTTCCCCAGCTTATTTATTTAGAATCTTTTTAAAGAAGCCGTTAAGAACCGCGTCGGTTCAGCTTCTGTAAATACTTGCCCAGAATATCAAATTCCAGATTCACCGGCATACCCGGCAGGGTTTTACTCAGATTGGTATGTTCCCAGGTGTAGGGAATGACCACCACACTGAACCCGTTTTCGGTACTGTCCACCACGGTCAGGCTGATGCCATTCACGGCAATGCTTCCTTTTTCCACCGTAATACCTGCTTCCTCCGGATGTGAAAACCACAGCTTCCAGCTTCCGCCCATTTCTTCCACCCGCGTCATCAGTCCTTTGGTGTCCACGTGGCCCTGTACAATATGCCCATCGAGCCTTCCGTCGGCACGCAGGCAGCGTTCCAGATTCACCGTGGTTCCGGGTGCCCAGCCGCCCAAAGTGCTGCGTTTGAGGGTTTCCGAAACGGCCGTCACCCAATGTGCGTCGCCTTGCACGGCCGTTACCGTCAGACACACTCCGTCATGGCTGATGCTCTGGTCCACATGCAGTTCATGGCTGATGCCGGAACGAATCAGGAAATTGATATTGCTGCCTCGGGTGTGAACTTCAGCCACCGTTCCCAAGGATTCAATGATGCCGGTAAACATGGCCGCAAAGTTCAGCGTTCTATCGCCAACTTGGCGCAGCCGCTTTCTGTTTCCATCCAGTAGATTCCCGGAGGAAGCTGGGGTAATGTAAATAATGCTTCTTTTTGGAAGGAACTGAATTTATGCTCCAGCATCAATTTCCCATCCGGCTGATACAGGCGCATAAACGATATCGAACGCAGTGCACTGATGCGCAGGTTTGTTCCTGGGGAAGCCGGATTCGGGCTGACACGAATGCCCT
>JAGWYC010000093.1 GCA_018969565.1 Bacteroidota bacterium
GGCTGATCACCGGTTGGCTTAAAACCTGATACAAGCTTAAACTGATTCATAAAACAAGGGGAAGCAAACTGCCTGTTCAAAGAAACAGCAGCCCGGGGGAATTGTTGCATGGTGAGGGATAAGAAGGCGTTGGAATAAGTTCAGACACCCCAAGCTAGTTTACCCATCCTGCCCTCACCGTAGTTCCCCGCCGCACCCTGAGTGAATGTAACGGACAGCACTTACCACTTAACGCTACCGATATGTCATCCCTACGGGATTGGTCTTCTGACGCTCCTTTCAAACGGTCAACTCATTACCAGCACTTAACACTTACCACTTATCCCTTACCACTAATCATATTCCACCCGCCTGGGCGGGGCTTGTTTTATGTTGTTCGGAACCCCTGCACACAACCGAAATACAAAAAACGGTCAACTCATTACCAGCACTTACCACTTACCACTTACCACTTACCACTTATCACTTTAAGTTTCTATGGCTTATCTTAGCTTTGCCCTGTGAAGCGTATTGTCTTCCTGTGTTCGCTGATTCTGCTGATAGGCTCCTGTACCCGAGATTCTTTTTATCTGGGCAGGGAAGGGCTCGCCCTGAGTGAAGACACCCTGCGCTTCGACACGGTCTTTACACGCCTGCCCGGAACGGGTTATCCGCTATCGGTGACCAAAATCTTCCAGGTGCGCAACCCCTTCAATCAGATTGTCAAAACGAACATACGTCTGGCAGGCGGCAGCACTTCCTCATTTCGTCTGAATATCAATGGCCGAAACACCAACGCCGTAACGGATTATGAAATAGGTCCCCGCGACAGCGTCTTCATCTTTGTTCAATGCACCCTCGAGGCGAACAACCAGACGAATCCTGCTTTGGTAACGGATTCTATTCTGCTGGAAACCAACGGAAAGCAGCAACAAATTCAGCTGGAAGCCTGGGGTTGGGATGCCCATTACTTCCGCAGAACAGTGCTTCCCTGCGGCACCGTGTGGTCGGATCAGGATAAGCCCTATGTGCTGCTCGATACCATCATCGTGCCGCCTTCCTGTTCGTTTACCATCAAAGAAGGCGTGAAGGTGCACTGTGGCATCCGCACCAGCCTGTACGTGCTGGGTACGCTGAAGGTGAAGGGAACCGCGTCCAAGCCGGTGTTTATACAAAGCGACAAGCTGGCCTTTCGCTTCCGTTACAGCGCCGGCCTGTGGAACGGCATCCACTTCCTGCGTGGCAGCACCGACAATGTGCTGGAATTTGCGGTGATTTCCCAGGGGCTCATCGGCCTGCGCGTGGATAGTCTTCCGGAAAACAGCAATCCCAACCTCACCCTGAAGAACTGCCGGGTGATGCACCACGGGGTAGCCGGCCTGCTGGGTATCACGGCTAAAGTATATGCTGAAAACACCCTCTTTGCCGACTGCGGCAGCTTTACCTTCTACGGATTGCTTGGCGGCGATTACGACTTCAGGCACTGCACCTTCGCCAGCTATAACAGCGGCGCAGGCCGTCGCGAGCCCCATGTGGCCGTGACCAATACCCTGCGCGACGGCAATGGAAACCTGCTCGATGCCCGCGATGTGAAGAGCTATTTCGTGAACAACATCATCTACGGTCCTTTGGAAGATGAAATCGGCTTCGACAACAGCAGCAGCGCTGCCTTCAACCACTATCTGGAATACAACTTAATACGCAGTAAACTGGACCTGCTGAACAACAACCAGAACATCCTGAACAAGGATCCGAAGTTTTTGTCTATCAACAACCACGATTACGGCCTCGATACGCTTTCTCCCGCCAAAGACAAAGCCCTGATGTTGTCGCCGCCCATAGACTTCGACGTTTTAGGCCGACTGCGTAGCTTCCCGCCCGATATCGGAGCCTTTGAAAGCCAGAAATGAAAAAGCTTCTTACCTTAATACTCGCCACCGCTGCGGTTTCCAACTTATTCGCCCAGCAAGAACTGAAAACTGCACAGAAAGCGGTTTCCCATCTTCAGAAAGGCAATTACTCCGCCCTGCTGAAAAGCTGCAGCGAGGAATTCCGTCGTCAGATAGACGCCAATGCCATGAGCAACCTGATGGCGCAGGTCAGCACCCAATTCGGTTCTCTTAAGAGCATCACGCTTATGCAGCAGCAAACTGCACAGGGCATGGAGCAGTTCAGCTATAAGACCTTGTTCGAAAAGGACAGCCTGCTGCTGCTGCTGGCTGTGAAAGGAAAGACCATCACGGGCCTGTTCCTCAAGCCGATGGAGCCTGCAAACGCCTACAGCAAGCCTTCCTATGGAAGCGGATTCCAGCTTTCTCAGAAGGAGTTCACGCACGGGGTTCCTGGTTTTCCACTCGAGGGGCAGCTGATGTGGCCCGCGCGCTTCGACGAAACGCGACTGCCCGTTTGCATCCTCATCCACGGCTCCGGTCCCAATGATATGGATGAAAGCATCGGACCGAATAAAGTGTTCATGGATCTGGCCCTGGGCCTGTGTAAATACGGCATCGGCACCCTGCGCTACAACAAACGGACCTTCCAGCACCGCGAGGCATTTAAAGACGGAATTGTCACCCTGCGCGAAGAAACCACTGATGATGTAATCGCGATGGTGGACTATGTGCGCCAACAGTCCTGGGTGGATACCAACCGGATCTATCTTGTCGGGCACAGCCAGGGCGCCATTGCAGCGCCTTCCATCTTGGGGCGCGACCCTCGGATTGCGGGTGTGGTGCTGCTCTGCGGAAGTGCCGAGCCGCTTACCGCCATCCTGCGCTATCAGTTGGGCTGGCTGGATTCTATGCAGCAAGGCAAGGTGAGCATAAGCACGCGCGAAAGCCAGCAACTGATGGATTCTTTTCGCATGAAGGAGTGGCTGCGCACCCAGAATCCGCACCGCATGGTGATGGGCGCTCCGCTGTCTTGGTGGGTGGAAGTGGATACGGTCTTCAAACCCGAATACCTGCACCTCCCCGGCAAACGCAGTATGGTGATTAACGCGGGCAAGGATTACCAGATTCCCCCCGCGTTCTATGCCTCATTACAGGCGGCCTGCAGCGCAGGAGTCATTGAAGAAGATACCCTGACCAATCCCAATTACCTGAACACAGGCCGGAACATGGTCAGCCGCTGCCGGGCACAGGTTTATCCAGAACTGAACCACCTGATGATGACGTCTGATGGCAGCATGAAGCCCGCTGAATACCGAAGAAAGAGCATGCACGTGGATGAACAGCTCATCCGCGATGTGGCCGACTGGCTGAAACAACAGTAAGCACGCCGGCGCATCTGCCAAGCGCTTTCCGTGTGTACCTTTGCCGCCCAATGGAGTTCAATCGCGGAACACTTACGGATGAGGAACTGCTGCGCCTGTACCGTGCCCTGGTAAAGCCCAGGATGATTGAAGAGAAGATGCTGATCCTGCTGCGCCAAGGCAAGGTAGGCAAGTGGTTCAGCGGCATCGGTCAGGAAGCCATTTCTGTCGGTATGACCGAGGCCCTGCATCCCGACGAGTACATCCTTCCCCTGCACCGCAACCTCGGTGTGTTCACCTCCCGCGGTATTCCTTTCGGAAAGCTGTTCGCCCAATGGCAAGGCAAGAAGAGCGGTTTCACCAAGGGCCGCGACCGCAGCTTCCACTTTGGCACCAATGAATACCATATCGTAGGCATGATCAGCCACCTCGGCGCGATGCTGGGCGTGGCCAACGGCATCTCGCTGGCTTCTCTGCTGAACAAGGAACAGAAGGTTTCCGTGGTGTTCAGCGGCGACGGCGGCACCAGCGAAGGCGACTTCCATGAGGCGCTCAACGTGGCCGCCGTGTGGCAGTTGCCGGTCATCTTCCTCATAGAAAACAACGGCTACGGCCTCAGCACGCCCTCCAACGAACAGTTCCGCTGCAAGCAATTCATAGATAAAGGCATCGGTTACGGTATGGAAGCCGTGCAGGTGGATGGAAACAACATCCTGGAAGTGTATAGAACGGTCAACATGCTGGCGGAAGATATGCGCCAGAACCCGCGGCCCATCCTGCTGGAATGCATGACCTTCCGCATGCGCGGTCATGAAGAGGCGAGCGGTACCAAATATGTTCCACAGCACCTGTTTGACACCTGGAAGCTGAAAGACCCCGTAGACAACTACGAGCGCTGGCTTCTGGAGCTGGGCATCCTCACGGAACAGATCCGCACGGAAGTACGTGATGCGGTGATGGCGGAGATGGAAGCCGGCCTGGAGGCTGTGTTTGCCGAGCCGGAAATCACGCCGGACCTGTCCGAAGAGCTGGCCGATATGTATGCACCCTTCACCGAAACCCTGCCGGAACCTTCCGGTCCTGAGTCGGAAAAGCGCATGGTGGATGCCATCAGCGACGGGCTGAAGATGTGCATGCAGCGCTACCCTGACCTGGTCATCATGGGTCAGGATGTGGCGGAATACGGCGGTGTATTTAAAATCACCGACAACTTTTATAAAGAATTTGGCAAGGAACGCGTGCGCAATACACCCATCACCGAGAGCAGCATCCTGGGTGCCGGCTACGGCTTGGCCATCAAGGGGCGCAAGGCGGTGGTGGAAATGCAGTTTGCCGATTTCGTGAGTTGTGGTTTCAACCAGATTGTGAACAACCTGGCCAAGAGCCATTACCGTTGGGCCCAGCCCGCCGATGTGGTGGTGCGCATGCCCACGGGCGCGGGCGCACAGGCGGGGCCCTTCCACAGCCAGAGCAACGAGGCCTGGTTCTATCATGTTCCCGGCCTGAAAATCTATTATCCTTCAAGTCCCGCCGACGCAAAAGGGTTGCTCGCCAGGGCCGTCGCCGACCCCAATCCGGTGCTGTTCTTCGAGCACAAATACCTGTATCGCAGCGTGAGCGGCATGGTCCCGGACAACTGGTATATGCTGCCGGAAGGCAAGGCTGCCGTGCATGACCATGGCGATGAATTGACCATCATCACCTACGGCTGGGGCGTGCACAAGGCCATGGAACTGGTGCGCAGCAAAGGCATTGCCGTCCGCGTGGTGGACTTGCGCACCCTGCTTCCCTGGGATCAGGAAACCGTTGCTGCACAGGTCCGGGCTACCGGCAAGGTGCTGGTACTCACCGAAGATACCATCACCGGCAGCATCGCCGCGGATATCGCCGCCTGGATTGGCCGTCATTGCTTCCAATGGCTCGATGCGCCTGTACACACCCTGGGCAGCCTGGACACGCCTGTGCCTCTGGCCAAGCCCCTGGAAGACCAGTTTCTGCCCTGGGACAGGCTGGAAGGGGTGGTCAGGGAGTTGATGGAATATTAAGAGAAAGTGGTAAGGGATAAGTGGTAGGTGGTAAGTGAAAAAAATCCTGTAAGGACTGTGGAGAAATAGCAAACACAACCATAAGGTCCTCAGAATTTATCCTGATGTTCAGAAGGGCGAGATCTCACAATAATGGATGCAGAATTTCGTAAGCAGGGGATGTCGCATCGAAGAAATTTCGTAGAAAACGAGGGTTAGCCGACAAATGATATTGCATCTATTTGTTTAACAGGCTCGCTTTCGGCCGGCCTTCGTGGTTGTTGTGGGCGCTTGTGTAATGAATGAATTTCGTTTTTATATCTATTTTAACGAAGCGTCGCCGGACTTTAAGCGAGCCGGGGTCGGCGCCCGTAGTTTTCAAGAAATTTGTTCGCAGTACCATTTGTATTTTCTGCGAATAAATGAGCAGTCCCTACCCGAAGGAGTAGGGATGGCGATGAAAAAAGAACAAATAAATATTAAAAGCACCTACTTCAGTTGACATGTTTCATTGCTCTTTTCTGAGCAAATTGAAAACTGGTCAATGTTCACCATAAGTGCATCAAATATTGAATGCATCATATACTAATATTGCCACCACAACTTTTCCCCCATTCCCTGCGTTAGCACCATAAACACCATGTACAGGCGAATTCTATTCTTGTTGCTGTTTGGCGCGGTTTCGGCCGGGGCGCAGCACTTTACGCCGGTTTCGGTGGGTAAATACTCGGGTATTCTGGGTGCGGGTGTGAATCCTGCGCTGACTGCTTCTTCGCCTTATATCTGGCACCTGAACGTGGTAGGCGTGTGGGGCAATGTACACAATGACTACCTGAAGCTGCGTATGCCTTACCCGGTATATCGCTTCATCGGTGACCGTGTTCCCGCAGCTTACCGCGACGAAAAGGGGAATCCGGTATGGTCGAATGCCTGGCTGAAGGAACGACTGAACGGGAATCCTAAGAACATTGGTGCATCCGCCATCGTCAAGGGCCCTTCGCTGCTGGTGAAGCTGAACAAGCAATGGCAGGTGGGCATCACCTCAAGCGCTACGGCCCTGGCGCGTGTGAATGGGGTGTATGAGCCGCTGGCCTATGCCTTCCGTCGCGAGCTCGATACCGCCCGCGGCGCTTATGATCTGTTCGACCTGCACCGCCGCAGCAATACCGAAACAATTGACCCGCTGAGCATCCATGCCATGGGTTTCGCCGATGTTGGATTGCATGCCTCACACCGCATCAAACTGCAATGGAACCGCTACCTGGATGTGGGACTTACCGCGAAGAAGGTATGGGGCCTCGGCGGTATCAGCCTGCACTCCGACGCCTTGCAAATCACCAAGGTGAATGATGACTCTGTGAAGCTCAACGGTACGGACATCCGCTACCGTGAGTTTAGCGGCAACGGTGCCGGCGAAGGACTGGATCTGGGTGTGGTTTATACTTTTTCTAAGCCTGAATTTCGTCAGCCGGGCGGCTACAGGTACCACCACCCCGATTACATGCTGAAGCTGGGCATGGCGTTGATGGATGTGGGTCGCATCCGCTACCGCAATGTGGCTACCACGAACTGGTTCAATACAAACAGCATCGGTTGGAACCTGAAGGCGGCGGAGAACCGCTACAAGAACATGAAGCCGGGCATAGACCTGGCCGAGCAGGTGCTCCAGGATCTTCCGGGGCTGACCATGGGCCGCAGCAACGAAGCCGTAGGATTGCCCACGCGCTTGCTGCTGCACGCCGATTACCAGTACAACCGCGATTTCTTCGTACAGGCACAGGTGATGCAGAGCCTCCGCGGACGGCACTCCACGAACATGCGCCACCCTTCATACCTTATGCTGGCGCCGCGCTATACCCGCAGCCTGTTTGAGGTGACAACGCCGCTGTTTCTGGAATACGACTACAAGATGTTCCGCGCCGGACTGGGCCTGCGTGTGGGACCGCTGTACCTGGGCACAAACAGCCTGTTTTCCATGCTGAGTGGCAAGCGCATGCGCGACGCGGATTTCTATATTGGCATCGCCTTCGGCAATCTGCCCGGCAGCCGCATCAGCCGCGCCCAGAAAGAAGCCGAAGATAAAACCATCCGCACGAAGAAAGAGTGTGGGAGTATGTGAGGAGGTACACGCTATGGCCATTTTCCGGCTTGTTATCAACCCGTTAGAATTACTCTGTTAAATGACTTCTTTGATGTGTTAAGTAGTTCCTGTCCTGTCGTGCAAATAAAACGGTATCAGTCATTAGAAACCTGTTCCGGCCCAAAACCCCTGTTAAATAGAATGTAAACTACATTTGCATCTCGCACCC
>JAGWYC010000094.1 GCA_018969565.1 Bacteroidota bacterium
GAAATCACGTCCTTCCCAGATGAACCACAACATTTCTTTATTGGACTGAACCAAGCGGAACTGCGGGGGCAGGGGGAAACGAAAACCGAAATCGCCTTCCACCCTGTTCATCACGCTGTCGGAGTATTTGTTGGGAAGCAGACCGCCGTACAATCCGATGGCACATTCCGATTCGAACATTACATCGGCCAGCTTACTCTGCGCGGACGCCAATGCGTGAAGTTCTTTTTCAGAAGCGGCTTCTACCAGAAAAACGAATTGTCCTTTAGCCCATACATCTTTGGCCACCGAAATGCCTGATTTGCGAGTAGCCCGTTCACCGGCTTCAGTCCACAGGGCGTTCAACTGTTTGCTTTGAACATTCGGGTTCTTCACTAATATTATCAGTGCGGCACCCAATGCGTCACCGACGGCTTCTTCAGGATGCAGCAGGGCACAGCGATAGCGAGGTTCGGGTGGATTCAGACCTGCCTGGGGGCCGCCAATGCCCGAATCGAGCAGAAATTTCACCTGCTCATCAGCTTGGGCAATAATCAATACTTCACCCGGCATACCATGGGAAACCATCGTTGCTGTTTTCGTTTTTGAATTCCCGCAGGAAAACAAGAATAGCAGGGATGCCAGCAGAAAGGTAACACGCATCATTCTAATGCAAAGCTAAGCGTAGAAACCGGCTTTGCGGAAGTAATTAAGGAGCGGTAAACTCAGGAGAAACCTTTACCCAGGAGGTTTTTTTGATGACCAGTGTTTTTCCCGCTTTTAGACTAGTATTCCCGAGTTTGTTCCAACTGCGAATTTGTGAAACAGTAACTTTATGCTTTTTTGCTATCGTGTACACTGTTTCGCCTTTACGCACTTTATGGTTCACAGAGGTGGTTTGCTTCTCATACACCGGTTCGGCAGCCTTTGCGATGGCAATCTGTTCCCGGGCATAAGTGAATATTTCCTGCTCTCGCTCCAGGTAAGCCATTGCCAAGTGGTAGGGAAGGATGATTTCGTTTTTACCTGATTCGGGAACTACCTGTTTAATATAGTGTTCGTTGTAAGCCTTGATTTCCTGCACTGGTACTTCGAGCACTCTGGCAATATGTTCCAGGTGAATCAGCGAATCCACTTCCACTCTGGCAGTGAGTAAGGAGCGTCCGTTTTGGCCATCGTCGCCCAGGTGGGTAAAGTTCATTACGTAAGCCATTGCAAGGAAGCGGGGTATATAATTTTGAGTTTCCTTGGGAAGAAAAGGCTTAATTTCCCAGAAGGTCTTTTTGCCACCGCTGCGCGCGATGGCTTTTTTCACATTACCGGGGCCGCAATTGTACGAGGCGATGGCCAGCAACCAGTCACCAAACAATTCATAGCTGGATTTAAAAAACTCACATGCTTTTTCGGTGCTTTGGATGATGCTCTTCCGCTCGTCCACATATTGGTCAATGCGCATTTCATACATTTTGCCGGTGTAGGGCATAAACTGCCAGAGTCCGGTAGCGCCGCACCAGGAAACCGCATTCGGGTTGAGGCTGGATTCGATGATTGAAACGTATTTCAGTTCCTGAGGCAGGTTGTAGCGATCCAGTACTTGCTCGAAGATGGGGAAGTAAATCAGCTTGCGCTGATGTAAACGGTCGAAATAGGCGGGTGCGGCGATGTTCAGGGAGTACAGTTGTTGCTTCACGAAACTGTTGTAGTCCAGTGGAATAGCGCTGCCGAGCAACAACATGTCATCATGGAATGAGGCAGCGTTTAACTGATCATACCATTGGCTTTCGCAACGGAAGGCATCGTGGTTGGGAATATTCTCCAGCAGCAGACAGGTGAGGCTGTCTATGCGTTCCAGGCTGTTTTCGGTTTCCGGAACAGCCACAGGTACCTGCGCGCTTAATTCGGGCAAAAGCAGAAACATACAGGAATAAATTCCTGTAAAAATTACTGCCAGCCTCATCATTTGTTTCCTGCTTCTCACCGTATTCCTGCAAAAGTAAGCAGCCCGTGAACTAAAATGAAACCGCCTGTGCATAAAACGCGCATCTTACTGCACATATTTTGTAAGTTTGAGCAGAAAATCATCCTGGACATTCCTGCCAAGTGCTGTTCATGAACTCATGGCGCTGCTTATGTCGGGGTGTATGGAAAAAGAAACACTGCGCCCAGTATGTCCGTAAACTTGCCCGAATTCTCCGCTCCTGAAGAAAAAGCTGCCCCGGAAGCGCAGCCCAAAGCCATAGGCATCAAACAGAGAAGCGGAGGTCTGAAGATTGGTATTCCCCGTGAAATCACTTTTCAGGAAAACAGGGTGGCGCTTACGCCCAGTTCGGTTTCGTACCTCACGGCAAACGGCCATCAGGTGCTTGTGGAAAGCGGGGCCGGCAGAGCTTCTCATTTCAGCGATAATCTTTACAGCGAGGCAGGTGCGGAAATATGTGCAGGTAAGGAAGAAGTATTTAAATGCGATATCCTGCTCAAAATAGATCCTCCGACATCGAAGGAAATTGATCTGATGCATCCCGGGCAATTGATTATCAGCGCCCTGCAGCTCGATCAGTTGGATGAACTGCTGTTGCGCCGGCTCATGGAAAAGCGGGTCAATGCGGTAGCCTATGAGTTCCTGGAAGATGATTCAGGCGCTTTGCCCGTGATCAGGGCCATGAGTGAAATGGCAGGAACAGCCAGCATCATGATTGCTGCTGAGTTGCTGACCAATGCGCATGTGGGTAAGGGCGAACTGCTGGGCGGATTTGCGGGTATTCCGCCTACCCAGGTGGTTATCATCGGCGCGGGAGCCGTTGGAGAATATGCTGCCAGAACGGCTTTGGCTCTTGGCGCCAATGTAAAGGTATTTGACAATAATGTTTATCGTCTGAGGCGAATGCAAAACTTGCTGGGGCGAAGCATCTTCACCAGCACGATACATCCCAATGTACTGGAGCACGCCATATCGCGGAGCGACGTTGTTATAGGTGCGCTTCGTGGCAAGGCCGGCCGCAGTCCTGTGGTGGTTACCGAGCAGATGGTGATGCAGATGCGTCCGCGCAGTGTAATGATTGATGTGAGTATTGACCGCGGCGGTAACTTTGAAACCAGCGAGGTTACCAATCATGAAAAGCCCATCTACCGCAAGCACGATGTGATTCATTATTGCGTGCCCAATATCGCTTCAAGGGTGAGCCGCACTGCCAGCTATGCGTTGAGCAATATATTCACGCCTCTGCTTATGGATATGGCTGATACCGGCGGTTTCAATGAATATCTGCGCTATCGCTCAGGGGCGCGAAAGGGAACCTACCTGCTCAAGGGTGTGCTGACCAATAAAACTCTGGCGGAAAAATTCGGCATCCGCTACCAGGATATAGATCTGCTTGTAGGCATGTTCAGTTGAACCCGGCCCCGCCGCCCAGGCGGCTGAGTACCTCGTCCTTGCGCTGAGGGGATACTTCCACCTCGGTGCCATCGCTCAACTCCAGAAAGCCACCTTTCCCGCGATGCCAGGCCACGGCATAGTTCATATTTACCAGATGGCTCTTGTGCACCCTCAGGAAGCCGTCAGCCTGAAGCAGTTCTTCGAAGTGCTTTAACACCCTGCTCACGGTTTTTTTACGCTGTCCGCTCAGGAACAGATCAGTATAATTTCCGTTTCCGCTGAGGCGAATGATCTCTTCCGTTTTTAATACTTCAAAGCCGCTCAGCGTGGGAATGAGTATCTTGTGAATCTTGCCGCTGTTCAGGTTTTCCCTGATGATGCCTGCATGCATCTGTTGTGGATTTTGATCCTGTGCGGATACCTTCTCCACCGCGCGAATCAGCTCATCAATATTCAGCGGTTTCAACAAGTAATAGGAAGCGCTCGCATTCAGGGCACGCATAGCGTATTCACTGAAGGCCGTAACAAAGATTGTTTTATAAGGAATATCTGCGGTTTGTTCCAGCACATCAAAGGCGTTGCCAAAGGGCATTTCCACATCCAGAAAAACCAAGTCGGGCTTTAGGGTGCTGATTTTTGAAATGCAGTCTTTTACGTCATGTGCTTCGCCGACCACTGAAACATGGCTGCAATAGCGCGACAGGTAATGGCGGAGTATTTCCCGACAGGATTGTTCGTCATCGGCAATCAGGGCGCGGATTACAGGATTCGTCATGCAACTTTATTTTTCAGGGGAATGAGGATACGCACCCGCGTACCGCTGTCAGCGGGCAAATCCTCTATGTTTACCAGCACTCCGGTTTTGTACAACCGGTTCAGGATTTCAATGCGTTCTTCGGTATTCTTCAATCCGGTGCCTGTACTGCGTTTTTGGTTTTCCGTCTTAAGCGCTCTGCTTCGTTTTCGGCCAATGCCGTTGTCTTCTACCGTGCAATTCAGGAATCCACCGTCGGTTCTGATGCTGATAAGAAGCAGTCCTTTTTCTTCCCTGTAACGCAATCCGTGCCAAACGGCATTTTCCACATAGGGCTGCAGCAGCAGGGGTGGTACCAGTAGTTCGTCCAGTGGAAGCGTTTCGTCCGATTCCCACTGTATTTCAAATTTGTTGGTGAATCGCGCCTGTTCCAGATCAGTATAAATGTGCAGCATGTCCAGCTCTTCCCGGAGACTGATAAAGTCCTTGCCCGAATTGGACATCACATTGCGCATCAGGGTGCTGAAGGTGCTCAGGTAGCGGTTGGCTTCCCGTTCCTTATGCAGGCTGATATAATGATTCACAGAATTCAGCGAGTTGAAGATGAAGTGCGGGTTCATTTGATTCCGCAGCGATTGCAAGCGGTTGCGCAGGTTGGCCTGCTGCTTGGCTTTGAGGGTGCGGAACAACAGAAACAACAAAACCAGAAACAAGAGCAATGCCGCACCGAGTATGATGATGGCCTGTTTTTGCTTTTGCATTTCCCAGTCGCGTTTAATTTGGTCGGTTTCCAGCGTTTTGATTCGCTGTTCCTGCCGGGCGAATTGCTCGTTCAGTCCCAGTTTGCGCACTTCCGCCAGCACTTCCAGATATCTGAAAGAATCTTTCAGTTCGGTATATCGGCGGTAAGCCTGCAAGGCACCGAAGAAATCGCCGGTTTTTTCTTTGGTATCAGCAAGGCTCAGCAGTGCTTCCTGTTCTCCAAGGGCATCGCGGTGTTGCACCGCTGTTTGGTAGCCTGCCGTAAACATACGAATGGCCTGCGGGAAATCGGCGCTGCGCATATAGGTGTACCCCAGGTTCAGGTATGCCTGACGTACTACCAGATGGTTTTGATTGTCGAGGGCTCCTGTAAGCAGTTCCTCATTGAGGTTCAGGCTGGTGCTCATACTCCCGTTATTGAGCAATGCATCACCGAATTTCCAGGCGTAGCTGGCGGCATCCTGCGACTTGCTGCCGGCCAGGAATTGGATATTTTCCTTAGCCAGCCTGATGGTGCCCAGGGTATCGCCAGTTTGTCCGTAAATACCTTGCAGTTGGTTCATCAGTTCCAGCTTTATTACTGTATCACGCTGCACCTCGGGCAGATTCTGCTCCAGTTCTTTTTTTGCTTCGGTTTTTAATCCCTTGCGGTACATGAAATCGGCGTTCTTGTTGCTGGCCCTGATTTTCTCCTTTTTGCTGATGACTGAGGAGTTCATGTAGGCCTTCTGAACTTCAGAGGCTTTATCCAACTCACCGGAACCTTCCAGCGCCTGGGCCAGCAGCCGGTCTGCTTCGGCTTTTGCCACTGCATTCTGAAGTGTTCCATAGGCATTGGAAGCCTTCTCCAACAATTCAGCGGCGCGCTCTTTGTTGCCGTTGGCAAGATGCAGGCGGCCCAACAGCAGGTAGCTACCCGCTATGTCAGCTTCGTTCTTATTCCTGATAGCCAGTTCCAAGGCCTGTGCCCCAAGCTCCATGCTTCGTGCCGGCTGACTTTTTTCGAATTGTACAGCCTCTGCAAGGATTGAAGCCGCACCGGACTGAACGTTGCCGCTTTGTCCTTTCGCTGAAAGACAAATAACCCAGAGGGCTAACATAAGAAGGCAATTCCGGCACCGCAACGCACAAATCTAAAGCAGCCGGTCAAAGGGCAAATCAGAAATGATCATATAAAATCTCGCGGTTTTGACGTTTCATCATCTAAAACGAACCTTTGGCTCATTCGATTCCGCCATTGGCTCATTGGTGTATAGAGGCCTGAAAAGAAGTCTCAGTTTTGAATTCATAACACCACTGACCATGAAGTATTCAAACACCATCAGCAGCGCCCTGTTTCTATGCGCTCTAACAGCCTCTGGCCGCGTTTCGGCGCAGTATAACAAGGAAAACCTTAAGCTGTTCAAGAACAAGGTTTCCTATGCCGATACTGTCTATCGAATAAGTAATGAAAACAATGGATCTGGTGCTTCGTATTCCTGGGCTTTTGGCGACCAGGGAAGCAAAATCAAGCAGGAGCTGAGCGCAGAGGAACAGAAGTTCACTTTTGGCAACCTCAGACTTTACATGATTTCTTCGGAGCCTGAATTTGTGAAGGCCCATCGTGGGCTTGGGAATTACACCGGCTTTAAAGATGCTTTGGCAAAAGGCACCTTGGTGGTAAGCGAACTTCAGGGAGGTACGGTGAACACCTTGGTGTTCGAAAACAAGGGCAAGGATACCGTGCTGGTATTAGCCGGGGAAGTGGTTACCGGCGGCAAGCAGGACAGGGTGGTAGCTAAAGACCTCTTGCTCCCGCCCAATTCGGGACCTGTTCAGGTGCCGGTATTTTGTGTGGAGCACGGTCGTTGGACGCCCAACGGGAACGGCTATACCTTTAACAACACGTTCGGGGTGACATCGCCTTCTGTACGCAAGGCGGCCGTGGTTGAAAAGAATCAGAGTCAAGTATGGAGTAAAGTTGCCGTGAAAAACAATCAGGCCGGCACAGGGAGCAGTACAGGTACCTATACCGCTATCGCAGGTTCTGATAAAATCAATAAGGAGCTCCCGGCCTACCTCGAGCATTTCACCAAGCTGATGGCAGAAGACACCGGCTACATAGGGTTTGTGGCGGTTACCGGCGACAGCATTATTTCTTGCGACCTGTTTGCCAATAACAAGATGTTCCGACAGCAATCGGCAAACCTGCTGAAATCTGCGGCAGTTGAAGCCATTACTTCAGGCGCGGCAGTCAGTGTTACCGCTTCCAAGGTGCTGGCATTTCTGGATGAACTGTTACACGAAGAAGCAAAACAGGAACAACGCATTCAGGAAAACGGTACCATGCTGAAATCAGGCGGCAGCAAACTGCATATCAATTACTACAAGAAATAAGCATGAAGCGCTTGCTGATCCTAATGTTGCAGTTGCTGTTTGCTGCTGGAACTTATGGCCAAAGTGCGGAAGCAGAGTCAATGCCCGATACCCCGGTGATTCCTCTGGTATTAAACTGCACGCCACCATACTATCCATGCATTCCGTTGCCTACTGTGTTCCCCGAAATAACGATGCAGTCGTGTTTGTTCGTAGTGGATTCAACACCCTATCGCCGGGTGGACAGCCTGAAACATGCTGTAGATTCGCTCAACCTGCTACA